>NZ_JBHUGI010000024.1:0-4152 GCF_042681925.1 Sporosarcina siberiensis | reverse complement strand
TCCCTCAATCCGTTATGAATAACGGATTGAGGGACTACTCCATTTGCATCCTAGTGATTATTTTTGGCTTAGTTCCGTATAGACGACAAGTCTTTCTTCATGTGTTTTAGCTTTGCGATTGTATTCGCCTGTACATGTAATTAATGTTAGACCACTGCTGTAATTAAAGCCGAAAATATCATTCACGGGTGAATCATTTCGCGGATATTTTTAGTTCCGGTAACAATAAAACGAATGGTTTCATCATTTTCTCCGTGCACGATAATTTCATCGCCTTGTACTAACTTTTCTAAATCATAGAATACTGCGGGACCCGTCAATGAGTCAATATGTCCGGCCATTACTGCGTTTCCCTGTGCACCTGGTTTGATCCCAGGTTCGAACCAACCAATATTATCAGGATCTTTTGGAACACCCATTTGACCATTCTCGATTCGCCCTACATTTTCAATCACTGCATCCACTTTCAGATTGGGGATTTCGAGTCGGACAGGTTTAATTCCGATGCGTTTATCCTTCAGTGTTAGACCTTCTGAAGACGGTTGTGGAAGCAACTAAGATGAGAATTTTCCTTTGTCTTACTGGTAAACAGAAGTCCCATTCCATAATTCAAGAAATACGTCTTGAGTGACTTCCTCAGAAATCGTTCGATCCCCCGCCAGACGATGCGCAAACGAGAATACGAGTTTTTCATAACGGTCGTATAACGTTTCAAAGGCATGGCGATCTTGCGTTAGTATCTTTTCATAGAGTTCTAAATCATCCGGGCGGGTCATATGATTCTCCTTTTCAAAGCATTTCTTTGAGAATAACATAAACTGTAAGAAACATAACCGATTTTGTAATCACATGAACTAAGCTAACGTAAACCGTTGCGAAAACGATCACTTTATTTTGATAAACAAAAAAGCCCACACACTATTGAATGAAGAATTCAACTTGATGTAAGCAACTAACTATTAGAATTACTAAAATACCTCAAGAGCTAGTTTTACAAAAGCTTATTTAATTCCTTCCCCCCTTTTATACATACTCCACGATATTGGTAGAGTTTTATTTCCAAATAACTTAATACACAAATAGTTACTTTTTATCTGGAATCATAAGAATAACCGTGATTAGTCAAGGTCAACAAAATGAGGTTTATGAAATATATAAGTAATGGTAAATTCTTTTATTCGAAATTACACCTTTGATCTTGATCTTTCTGTCGAAATGAGGTATAATATAAGAAAGCAACGAAAGGGTGTTCGCAAATGAAAATCAATAATAAATTACGCGTGATGGAATTGTTCGCTGGCGTAGGTGGCTTCCGTCTTGGATTAGAAAAAGCGAATCCTGAGCTATTCGACGTCACATGGGCAAATCAATGGGAACCTTCTCGTAAAGCACAAGACGCATTTGACTGTTATTCAAGCAGCTTTAATACCGGAGAACATAGTAATGAAGATATTACAACAGTATCAGATGAAAAGTTTCAAGAGCTATCACCTGATTTATTAGTCGGCGGCTTTCCTTGTCAAGACTATTCAGTTGCCCGAACACTGTCAGGTGAACAAGGGATAACTGGGAAAAAAGGAGTTTTATTTTGGGAAATTAAAAGAGTTCTTGAAAATGCACATCCCAAATATGTACTTCTTGAAAACGTAGACCGCTTATTGAAATCACCATCTTCTCAAAGAGGACGCGATTTTGCTGTTATGCTAGCAACATTTAGAGATTTAGATTATAGCGTTGAATGGCGGGTCATTAATGCTGCCGATTATGGTTTTGCTCAAAGGCGAAGAAGAGTTTTTATTTTTGCATACAAAAATGGAACAACTTTCTCAAATGAACAAAAAGAGATTAACATGCAACAAGTAGTATTTAAAGATGGTTTCTTTGCAAAATCTTTTCCCGTCTATGAAACTCCATACAAAGATCGGTTAGATTTTGATAAGTTACCAAAAGATATTCTTGATATATCCGATAACTACTCTTTTAACTTCCATACTGCTGGACTTATGAAAAATGGAGAGATTTTCACAGCTCATGTAGATCCAGTGTTACAAAAGTCAACAACTCTTCAAGATATTTTGTTAGACGAAAGTCTAATTGATGAAAAGTATTACCTCTCTCCCGAAGCTGAACTAAAATTCGACTATTTAAGAGGCTCTAAGAAAATAGAAAGAACAACATCAGATGGACATAAATATACATTCTCAGAAGGTGGAATGTCCCCTACCGACTTGTTGGACAAGCCTGGAAGAACAATGTTAACTAGTGAAGGTTCAATAAACCGAAGTACTCACATTGTAGAAGTTAATGGACGAAAGAGATTTATAACACCAGTTGAGTGTGAACGACTCAATAGCTTCCCAGACAACTGGACAGCTGGAATGACTGATCGAATGCGCTATTTCTGTATGGGTAATGCTTTAGTAGTTGGTTTGATAGAAATTATGGGAAAACGAATTATTGAATTAGAAGAAGTAGATATGAACGCAAAAATCCAATTAGAATTTGCATTAAACTGATACTTTACTGTATCAGTTTTTTTCTTATGCTAAAATGAAAGAAATGCTTTATTCGAAAGGGGATTTTTCATGATTTATGAAACGGAAGAAGCATTGATGTATAAAGCTAAACAAGCAGAAGGAAAATCTTTTGGTGAGATAGATAAAAGTGGACGTATTGAAAACGAAAAAGCAAAAGGACAACTTGGACAAATTGTTGAAGAAAGTTTTTTCGGCTATGAGATAAATTCGAAAAGTGAGCCCGACTTTGCACACTTAGGGATTGAATTAAAAGTCACACCAGTTAAACGGAACAAAAACGGAACTTTTTCAGCAAAAGAAAGACTAGTACTGAATATTATTAACTACCACTTAGAAGTGAAGTCTTCATTTTATGAGTCAAGTTTTTGGAAAAAGAATGAAGAAATTTTGATTATGTTCTATGAATGGATTCCAATAGTAAAAAGAGCTAATTATAGGATTATCAAGTCTTATTTACATAACTTCACTGAAGAGGATTTAGAAATAATTAAACAAGACTGGTACTTAATTTCAAGTAAAATTAAAGCTGGTCTTGCACATGAATTATCTGAAGCTGACACAAATTATCTTGCTGCAAGCACAAAAGGTGCAAATAAAAGTTCTTTACGTTCTCAGCCGTTTAGTGATGAATTAGCTATGCAAAGAGCTTTTTCTTTAAAACAAAGTTATATGACTGCATTGTTTCGAAAAGTAATTTCATCGGATGAGTTGATTTCCTTCGCAACTCCACAGGATTTAAAAGTTAAATCCTTAGAACAACTTCTAATAGAGAAGTTTGCTTCCTACGTTGGTATGACATTAGAAAAAATATCATTGAAAGCTGATGTTTCTATCAATCATAAATCAAAGAGTTTTCTTCAGCAATTCGTCAGCCAACTCCTCGGAATTAGAGGAACTAAACTTAACCAGATTGCTGAATTTGCCAAAGCCAATATTCATGTTAAAACTATTAGACTTGAACCAAATGGCGTTCCAAAAGAGCATATGTCTTTTAAAAACATAGATTTTCATGAATGGGCAAACGAAGATTGGGACGAAAGCTGGTTGAAGAATCACTTTGAAGAAACTAAATTTCTATTTGTAGTATTTCAATACAAAGAAACTTTTGAAAAAAATCCTCAACGGCAACTTTATTTTAATGGTGTATTGCTTTGGAATATGCCCTTACGAAAGATTGACGGACAACTTTATGATTTTTGGAAAAATCTTCAATCACTTATTAATAATGGTATCGAATTAATACCTGTTCAACAAAAAGAAAATATAATAGTTAGAAACAACCTTCCAAAGCCAGGCCATAATAGTTTTTGCCACATTAGACCTAAGGCGAGGAATGCTAGCGATAAAACGGTACTACCAGATGGACAACTTATAACCAAACAAGCATTTTGGTTGGATAACAAGTATATTGGTAGCTTAATTAATGGAAACTAGATTTATGTTCTTCTAATCAAATTTAAACATATTTTCATACAATATGATTATCAATACAACTCAAACCTAGTTATCCATAGAGAGTGTAAAATATCTTGTGTAAATGAATAAATACAAAAAGGAAGACCTTTTCTTGGTAGAATTAAGTCACCACAACCAATCCTAGAAAAGAGGCCTTCCC
>NZ_JBHUGI010000023.1:0-2800 GCF_042681925.1 Sporosarcina siberiensis | reverse complement strand
GGATGAAACGAATGATTTAGAAATACTTTCTCCACAAAGCTGTTCCACAATATTGGTAACCTTGCGAGTCGAGACGCCATTTACAACCATCTCGAGCATAGATACTACTAAAGCTTGTTCACAGCGAGCGTAACGTTCAAAAACAGAAGGTGAGAACTCACCTTGCCTTGTGCGCGGTACCTTTAACGTGATTCGACCGACGCTAATCGTATAATCCCTTTCGTAATAGCCGTTACGGTAGTCGACACGATCCTCAGATCTTTCATAGGATTCTGCTTTCAAATAGTCGTCACGTTCTTTTTCCATGTACTCATTCAGCACTAAAACAATTGTTGATTTAACAACTGATTCCATATTTGAATTCATAACTGTATCTTTTAAATTGTCTAGATCTATAGTAAAATTAAGTAAGGCCATTTTCCATTCCTCCTAAATGTTTATCGTCGTTGAAAACATTTTATCATAAGGAATGGAAAATGCCTTTTCCTATTTACACAATTATATGGACTCCATCTTGTGGATTTGTGAGCGTTGCGAAGTTTGGTTGAAGTGTTGCGATGTTTCCCGAAAACGTTGCGAAGTTTGGTTGAAACGTTGTGAGGTTTTTAAAACGTTGCGAAGTTTGGTTGAAGTGTTGCGAGGTTATCCGAAAACGTTGCGAAGTTTGGTTGAAACGTTGTGAGGTTTTCAAAACGTTGCGAAGTTTGGCTGAAGTGTTGCGATGTTTCCCGAAAACGTTGCGAGGTTTGACTGAAACGTTGTGAGGTTTCCAAAACGTTGCCTTTTCCAATTGATTAATTCACAAATACGACCTATTCTTAGGGTTGTGGAAAACTTTCTGTTCGAAAGAATGGCGACTCGCATTTTCGTTTGTTAAAATGATTGATGATAGCTGTAAATTAGGGAGGCCATTTTGTGAGGAAAAATAGGTTTTTGGGACTTATTATTACATTTGTATTGCTTTTATCAATTATTGGTCCAATTGGCGTATATGCTGAGGATGAGCGTACATTGAAAGATGAAAGTATATATGATTTACTTGTCGATCGTTTTTTTAATGAGAACACCCAGAATGATGAAGATGTAGATACACAGAATCCGTACGCGTTTAGCGGCGGAGACTTTGCGGGAATCATCAATCGAATGGAATACATCAAATTAATGGGCTTTACTATGATTTCAATCGGACCCATTTTTCAAACTGAAATGTATGACGGCAGCCAAGTGCTAGATTATGAAAAATTGGAACCGCATTTTGGTACTGAGGACGATCTAGCGAAGATGATTGACGCTGTACATAAACAAGACATTTCTGTTATGGCAGACTTTCCTTTAAATGGAGTAAGTGAGAACCATATATGGATAAAAGATGGTTTGTTTACAGGAACTTCTGTTGGCGAGGGGATAATCGATTGGGATGCTTCGGATAGTAAATTGCAAGAAGCATTGAAGAGCGCGATTATTTCATTTGTAGAAAAAAATGATTTGGATGGTATTCGTTTAACGAAAATTAGTAAGTTTGATACTCCGTATATTAATGAAGTAATTTCGGCAATAAAAGATGTAAAACCAGATATGTATGTCATTACAAACGAAGTTTCTGAAGCTGATTTTGACGGATCAATCAATCAAGAAAAGATAGATGCACTTAAACAGTCGTTTGTATCACCGGATTCAGATTCATCCGTTCTTTCGGCATTTACGAATATGGATGAGACTGATTTAATACAATTTGACGATTTAACAGGATCCAGATTTACGTACGATATGATGCAATTAAGAATGTTCCCACCAACACGTTGGAAAATGGCGGTTGCGGCGCTATTTACTCTTCCAGGTACGCCAGTAATGACTTATGGTACTGAGATTGCAGTTAACGGTGAGAAGGCTCCAGAAAGCCATCCACTGTCGAATTTTAATACAGATATGGAACTATACGAGTACATTGGCGGACTAAATTCATTACGCAATGACTCTGAGGCATTACGTACAGGTGATTTTGAATTATTACATGATGATCAAGGGTTTACAGTGTACAAGGTTTCAAACGATGATGAAACGTGGATTGTCGCATTAAACAATAAAGCGACAACATCGAATTACGATTTATCGGCAGAAATCGTTGGAGAAAATAAAAAGTTTCGTGGTGTACTTGATGGTGATCTTGTACGAGAAGCCGATGATAATATATTCCGAATTGTTCTGGAACGAGAAGTTGCTGAAATTTATATAGTTGAAGAAGATAAGGGATTCAACACACCTTATTTAATCGCATCACTTTTAGTATATGTTTTGTTCTTAAGTTTCCTTTATGTAGTTTGGAAAAGAGGACGTAAAACAAGAGCAAGTAAAACTGAATAAAAAACAAAGATGCCCGAATGAGCGAGTTGCTCATTCGGGCATCTTTGTTTTACGGTTCTATAATTTATAACGTTGGTGAAAGAAAATCACCCTCTCCTGAATTACTGGAGAAGGTGATGGAATTTCACTTACGTTATTTTTATTTTCAGTAGAAAACAAGTGAAGCTCCCTGTAGAATTAAAGTCGTCGAAAACCATCATCTAGGAGGGAACTCACTTGTCAATTACTAATGATATTAGAATGCTCATTGATATTCAAGACTCAAACGTTATTTTTGAACATGATTTTTTTCAAATGGGTACTTTTAAAGGAAATAGCTGTAAGTTTATAAAAGGAAAACTAAGCTTTACCCCTACACATTGCGATGCCTGCGGCATTGTAAATCAAAACTATACAATCTATAAAAATGGAACACAGACTTCACGTATTACGCTTCCCT
>NZ_JBHUGI010000022.1:0-1872 GCF_042681925.1 Sporosarcina siberiensis | reverse complement strand
AAAGGGGACTATTATGTAATATAACCTCGAAAATGCAAAAAACCACCGTTTTCGGGGTATATAAGAAGTACCAATCACAGAACTTCCATTACCCAACCCAATCCAAAAAGAAGGAGTGAAAACGATGGCTATGCAATTATTTAATCATAGTTCGGGGAAGAATGGAAGTCCTTGGGTCAATTTAATGAGGGACGGAAAGGCGAATAAAATTTTAATCGTAGCGATAGATATTGGAAAATATACGCACAAAACGTTGATGACGAATGTGTACCAGGACGTACTCGTCCCGCCGTTTGAATTGGATGCTTCACAAACAGGTTTCAAATTATTGGTGGCGAAGATTGAAGAAGTTTGTCATGCGAATGGTTTTGAGGAAGTTGTCGTAGGAATTGAAACGACTGCCCATTATTATGAAGATTTAGTCCGATTCTGTTATGAAAAAGGGTACGTCGTGCGCGTTATTAATGCAGCTACGACCGCGTTCGAACGCCAATCCTTATTGAACTGGTCGAAGACCGATAATATTGATTTATCGGCAATTATTCATTCGATCTTACAAGGTAGAGGAAATCCTGTTGTTCAACCCGCAAAAACCTTAGAAGCATTGAAGAAGCTTACACGCTTTCGTAGAAATATGGTGGGAAATCGGACACGCTTAAATAATCAAAGACTTATGTTGATGGACCATATCTTTCGAGAGTTTCAAGGGAAAAGTGTTTGGGTAAAAGGAAAACGAATCCATCGTAAACCTTTTTCCACACTCGATTCAAAGTCTGTTTTTTACTTGATGCGCCATCATCCTCATCCCGAAGATATCCTACATTTGGGCGAGGATGGCCTTTATGAATTATCAAAAACAGAGAATCTAAAGCTTCGAAAGTCAGCCATTGATTGCTTGATAGAGTTCGCAAAAGAATCAGCTTCTAAACCAAAAGAATACTTAGAAGCCGAGCTTTATCAACTTGAAATGACACTCGATTCAATGGAATTAATCTCAGATCAATTGAAGATGTTGGAAATGAAGATTGAGGAACTTCTTCTCCAAACAGACGGTGCACGGCTGTTAAGTATTCCGGGTATAGGCCTTGTAATGGCCGCTGAATTAAGAGCTGAAATGGGTGCGTTAGAAAGCTTTACACATGCAGGTCAGCTCATTAAAATGGCTGGTACAAACCCAATTGTGAAGCAGTCTGGAGGTCATCAGGCAACACATGGTGGAATTTCAAAACAAGGTAGACAACAATTCAGGAACGCCGTTTATCTCGTTGGCCAAGTGTGCTCTGCGATGAATCCCGAATTAAGAAAACATTATTTAGCACTGAAAGATAAGGGGAAGAAGACCCGCCAAGCCTATATTGCCATTGGAAATCGAGTACTGCGCATGGCTTTTGCCATATTACGAGATAACAACTTTTATAGAAGTCCAGACCCTGCCTATAGTTTGAAATCACAAATTGAACGGAAATTAACGACTAAAAAGGCCCGTCAACAATTCTACACGCAATACGTCATTCGCGACGCCCAGCTTGTATCGTAACGAGAAGTATTAAGTGGCATGTGAGAAAGAAGATTTGCGCTTTTCCGGGACATTAGATTACATCGAAAAAGGTGACTGAGGCAATGCGACCTCGTGTGACAGCGTTATGGATCTTGTCCCGCAAATACGAATAATACGTTAAATCCTGAGTTTAGATTCAATAGGTTGTATCCCTGCGGGATGAAACGCAAGATCCTTTCATATCGCGGAAAAGCGCAATTATAAAGTTCTGTGATTGTTGAGTTTTTAAAAATTATTATTGAAGGCTTTGGTTTCGTGCGGCCATTTTTCGCGAAAAATGGCATTTGACTTATATTACATTATACGCTGTCACC
>NZ_JBHUGI010000021.1:0-107665 GCF_042681925.1 Sporosarcina siberiensis | reverse complement strand
AGGCCATTTTCCATTCCTCCTAAATGTTTATCGTCGTTGAAAACATTTTATCATAAGGAATGGAAAATGCCTTTTCCTATTTACACAATTATATGGACTCCATCGACATCACAGAGGATGCCGGGGACATAATGCGATTCAGAGGACATCCATGGAAATTGCGCGGACATAAGTCGGGATTGAGAGGACATCACAGAGGATTCCGGGGACATAACGAGATTCACTTGCAGGGTCATAGGACTTCCAAAAAATAAGATGGATCTCATCCCATATTTAGACCCTCAAGAAATTCCTAGTAGCTGTATTTCATTCCTTTTGTATTTACAATCAATTTTTAATAGGCTTTTTATTCAAGAATAAACTTTTACAATTTGAACATGCTTATGGTGTGGAGGTGAATGTTCTTGACGGAGCATAACAAGAATAAGAACAAGAAGAATAAAGATAATAAAGATAATAATTTAGATCGTGAAGAGTTTGGATATGGCTTTGATCTAAGCGCTGATGATATGGATGTCATCGGTAAAAATAGGAATGTGAAAAAAACCAATAACACAAAAGAACAGAACGATCAACAACGTCCGCCAACGAATGGGTAAATATAAGGTGAGGATAGTATTGCCATAAGATGCTTCCTTCTATATTAAATCCCATAACACCGAAAGCCTTCCAATTATATCAGGAAGGCTTTCGACATTATATTATATTAAGTATTCTTTCCTCTTTTTCCCACCGCTAAATGTGAGTACAAGTATCCCTCCAAGCAGCAATGCGATGCCCATCCAAGATGTGTTGCTTAGTCTTTCTCCAACAATTAATACACTGAGCACCGCCGCAGTAAGCGGTTCAGCAAGGGATAACGTGACAGCTGATGACGATGGAATGCGTTTAAGTCCATAAGAGAATAGAATATAAGCTACACTCGTAGTTGCGATTCCAAGATACACAGTTGTCGCGATGCCTTGTCCAGTAAATAAGCCTTCCGTTTCAAATATAAATAAAAAGGGCATAAGCATAATTGCACCAACCGAGAAAATTACGGCAACTGCGGGAACTGCATCCACTTTTTCGAGAACTTCTTTATTAAACAACGCATAGAAAGAAAACAATAACCCCGCTGTTAGCGAAAGTGATATTCCTATTGGATTGACGATAATTCCCCCCGTATTTGAGAACAGCAACACACACCCGATAATCGCAAGCGATGTAGCAATTATCCAAACTCTCGTCGGTCGACGTTTCAATAGAAGCCATTCAACGATTCCAGAAAATGCGGGTGCACTACCAATTGTGACAACTGTTCCAATTGCGATACCAGTTAAGCGAATAGAAGTAAAAAAACAGTATTGGAATACTGCCATCGTCAAAGCCGATAGAAGTGTCGCCTTCCAGGGCCAATTTCTAAAATCAATTTTCCGCACGATTAGTAGAAAGACTAGTAATGTAAATCCCCCAACCGCAAGTCTAGAAGCACCTACCGCCAAAGGATGGACAGTTTGTGGCATAAATGTTTGTGCGGTACCTGTTGTTCCCCAAAGTATTGCCCCCAATAGGACAAATAGGTACGATATACGTTGCGGCAAAGCTTCACTCCTCTTAAACTATTGAATACTCCCTTAATTATAGTTGGTTTTTAAACTATTTCAATAATTCTAAACGACATGAAATTAATTCAGTACACAAATGTTTGATTTAGGTTATACTAGAGCTTGCACAAAATAAATTCTCAATACGTGGTTCGTAACCATCCCACGCAAAAAAACTAGGAGGAAAAGAATAATGAAAGTAAAAACACTAACAACGAGTGGAATAATCGCCGCTTTGTATGTTGCAATCACATTTTTAGTTTTACCATTTGGATTTACCCTTGTTCAATTTCGGGTGTCTGAGATGTTCAACCATCTCGTCGTTTATAACAAGAAATACATTTTCGGAATTGTAGTCGGTGTCCTTGTCGCGAATTTCCTTTTCTCGCCAATACTCGTTGATGTTATTTTTGGAGTGCTGCATTCAATAATTGCTCTTTCAATCACTATCTTCTCTGCGAAGTTTATTAAAGGGATTGTCAAACGTATGCTTTTCAACACGGCAACTTTCTCCGTTTTGATGATTATCATCGCATATCAGCTTAAAATCTTTGCAAACATTCCTGAATTCAACGGAATCCCTTTCTTAACGATTTATTTAACGATGGCTCTTGGTGAATTCATAGTAATGATGATTGGTATACCTGTTATGGTCAGCCTAAACAAACGCTTAGACTTCAAAAAGCTCATTTAAAGGAGAATTCCAATGTATTGTTCCATTCCTGAAATTGCTGAATATCTTCGTATGCCTGTGTCTCAAGTAGAGAAGTACGTGCTCGAAGGCCGTATTCATTCGGTTCATGACGGCGAACAATTTCTCATTAATAAAGATCAATTCACCCTTTATTTTAAGCAGCTTGAACTCATAAAAGAGGAAATCGATGAATGGCGAAGTGAACCACTTCCCCCCGATCGTGATATTAAAGATGAAGATTAACAAAACCTGTTGGAATTTTTCCTACAGGTTTTTATTATATCTGTGAATTTAGGTTTAGGAGGTACACCATAAAGGGAATGGTAAATGTATGAATGATTTGCAATCATATAAAAGAACGAGTATAGTTGGAAAACGTTTCTAAAAACTAAAAGCACTTCAAGGGGGAAATATGAAGAACATATCAAAGGTCTTTTACATTACAATTTTTTTAGTCATTTTAGCGGTCGGGTACGGCGCGCTCTCACCTGAAAATTTTGAAGTCGTTACTTCAAACATTAAAAATTTTATCGCTGACACTTTTGGTTGGTATTACATAATACTTCTGTCATTTCTATTAGCTTTAAGTATATTTTTAATTCTAAGTCCTTATGGTAAAATCCGGCTTGGAAAAGATACTGATCGACCACAGTTTTCCACAATCACTTGGATTGCAATGCTTTTTTCTGCCGGCATGGGAATCGGGCTCGTATTCTACGGTGCTGCTGAACCACTATCCCACTTTGCTGTTAACCCAGCAACTGCAGAACCAGGAAGCGCTGAAGCTTTCAAAGAGTCCCTTCGTCAAACCTTTTTTCACTGGGGTTTTCATGCATGGGCAGTATATGGAATCGTAGCATTGTCACTCGCTTTCTTCCAATTCCGAAAAGGACAACCCGGTTTGATATCAGCCACTTTGAAGCCCTTATTCGGTAAAAAGATGGAAGGTCCATGGGGCACACTAGTCGATGTACTTGCAGTTTTCGCCACTGTCTTCGGAGTTGCAACATCACTCGGGTTCGGTGCTGTTCAAATAAATGCCGGATTAAATTACTTATTTGATGTCCCAATAGGAATCCAATCGCAGCTCATTATTATTGCAATTGTCACAGTATTATTTATCATATCCGCATGGTCTGGGCTCAGTAAAGGGATTAAATACTTATCGAATTTAAATCTCGTCCTTGCAATTGCACTACTTGCTTTAGTTGTTATTCTCGGACCTACTTTACTCATTTTCAATACGTTTACCGACTCAGTTGGTGGTTATTTATCAAGTCTTATCGAGTTAAGTTTCAGAACGTCTCCACTTAATGCAGAAAACCGAGAATGGTTAGACGCGTGGACTATCTTTTACTGGTCATGGTGGATTGCATGGGCACCTTTCGTCGGAATGTTTATAGCCCGTGTATCAAAGGGTCGTACGATTAAAGAATTTTTATTCGGCGTTCTCGTCGTTCCAACAGTTATTGGTGCATTTTGGTTTTCTGCATTCGGATCAACGGCTATTAATATCCAAAGTACAGGTATTCAAGATTTGGCAAGTGCATCCACAGAGCTTGTTGTCTTTGAAATGTTTAACACAATGCCGTTATCGCTAATTCTTTCGTTTGTAGCAATCTTATTGATCATCTCGTTTTTCATCACATCGGCAGACTCAGCAACTTTTGTCTTAGGTATGCAATCGACAAATGGGTCATTAACTCCGCCAAACACGGTGAAACTAACTTGGGGTATCATCCAATCAACAATCGCAGTAATTCTTTTATCTGTAAACGGTCTTACCGCCTTACAAAATACGATCATTATCGCAGCATTACCCTTCTCTTTTGTCATAGTCTTAATGGTAATTGCATTAATGAAATCATTAAAAGAAGAACTAAAATTAATGAAAAAGTAAACAAAAAACAATTCCTTAACAGGAATTGTTTTTTTGTTTAAAGAGAATTGCTCAATTGTAAGCACGTCTATTTCTATAAGTTCCGAAATTCATTCATTTTGAACTTGCATCCGTTAGATACTCTTCTATTGAAATATTATATTTATGCCCAAGCTCTTGCAATTCATTATAAATCGCTTGTGTTAAAACAATACCTTCCTTCAAGCTCTTCTCTCTTTTGATTTGTTCTATTTCTCCAGGCATATATACTTTCTGATGAGCGGCACTTGGAGGACTTGTGACCGTTTGTGTAATGCGATCATCCATTCTCTGTTTAAATGTATCCAAATCCATGAAACTTTCAATATCAAATACAATAAATGTGTGACCTAACTGTTGTGGTCTCGTGTCATTGTACATTTGTGAAATATGTTCTCCAAACATGGCTCCGGTCATTACGCCGGTCATTATATCAATCATCATCGACAGCCCAGACCCTTTAGATCCAAAAGGAAGCAGAAAACCATCCAGGGCTTCTTGTGCATCGGTCGTATCATGACCGTCTTCTGTAATAGCCCATCCTTCTGGAATTTCTTCTCCATTCTTTGCAGCTAAATTAATTCTCCCTCGAGCTACATTACTAGTTGCCATATCCAAAATTACGGGCTCATTGTTCGAAGGAACGGCAATAGAGATTGGGTTCGTCCCTAATGTAGGTTTCTTCGCTCCCCATGCAACCATTATTGGCGACGTGTTCGTCATAGCGATTCCTAGACAACCTGCATTGGCTGCCATTCTCGTGAAATATGAAGCGGTCCCAAAATGATTTGAATTACTAACACCTACAAATGCACTACCATATTTCTTTGCTTTTTCTATCGCATTTTCCATTGCAATTTTCCCTGCATATTGACCCCAACCGTTATTTGCATCGTATAGCGTCGTTGTTTCAGTTTCTCTTAATACCGTTAACTCCGTGTGATTTTTAATCACTCCATTTTCTAATCGACCTATGTAATCCGCTAATCTTGTAACTCCATGTGAATCTACTCCCATCACATTCGCATCGACTAAACTATCCGCTATCACTTCAGATTCATTCTTTGGTATACCGAGAGCTGTAAATACTTCATAACAAAACTTTTTCAACTGTTTCACAGGTATTCTTTTTTCTATATTCATTGTTTTAAGTCCCCTTTGCATTCGTTTTCATCATTTGATACTAGGAATTATAGATGGAATCTGCTGTACCACCAACAAAAGAGAGACGAATAAACCGTCTCTCGCAATATACTCTAATCACACCGTCACTGGAACTGCCTTCTCAATCGCTTGTTTAAGATCTGCAATGATATCATCAACTGATTCTAGGCCTACTGAAAGTCTGATAAGCTCTTCTGTAACACCAGACTTCTTCAAATCTTCCGGACCTAGTTGTTGATGTGTTGTCGAAGCCGGATGGATGATTAGTGATTTTGCATCCCCTACGTTCGCTACATGCGACCAGATATCCACATTGTCAATTACTTTTCTACCCGCATCACGGCCACCTTTAATGCCGAAAATCACGATAGAACCAAAACCATTCTTCAAATACTTCTTAGCAAGATCATGTGATGGATGATCTGTATTACCTGTAAAAGTAACCCATTCCACTGAAGGATGATTCTTCAAGAATTCAGCCACTTTAACCGCATTTTCATTATGTCTTGGAACACGCAAGTGAAGCGTTTCTAACCCTTGCAAGAAGTTGAATGCACTGTCAGGGTCGAGACATGGTCCAAAGTCGCGTAATAACTGTACGCGCAGTTTTGTTGCGAATGCTGCTGCCGCTGCGTCAATTCCGTAACGCAAGCCACCATACGATGCATCGGGCTCTGTAAATCCTGGGAATCTACCTTGTGTCCAATCAAACTTTCCAGCATCGACCACAATTCCACCAATAGTCGTACCGTGGCCACCAATCCATTTCGTTGCGGAATGAATCACGACATCCGCTCCAAACTCAATTGGATTTGAACCATATGGTGATGGGAATGTATTGTCAATCAGTAACGGCAATCCGTTTTCATGTGCAACTTCTGCTACAGCTTCGATATCAAGAACGTGAAGACCTGGATTTCCGATTGTTTCTGCAAAAATCGCTTTCGTTTTATCCGTAATTGCAGCCCGGAAGTTTTCTGGATCCGTCACATCAACAAACTTCACAGTAATTCCATAACGAGGAAGTGTAACCGCAAATAAGTTATATGTGCCACCGTACAAATTACTTGCTGCCACTATCTCATCACCAGTACCTGCAACATTCAAAATTGAGAAAGCAATTGCGGCCATTCCCGAAGAAAGAGCTACCGCAGCCGTTCCGCCCTCGAGAAGCGCTAGGCGTTCTTCAAACACAGCTACCGTCGGATTCGTAATTCGTGAGTAGATGTTTCCAGCTTCTGATAAACCAAATAAGTTTTGTGCATGTTCCGTATCTCGAAAAACGAAAGAAGTTGTTCTATGAATTGGCAACGCACGGGATCCAGTCACCGGATCAGGCTTTTGTCCACCGTGTAGTAGAAGTGTTTCAGGTTTTAGGTTTTCGTTTGTCATTGTCATTACCTCCAGTAGTTTTTTAGATGAAAAATATAGTGCGGAGGCGTTGGGGGTTCCAAGGAATAAAAAATAACCCCCTTCGCTTAAGAAGAGGGTTACGCTTTCGCAAATTCCTCCCCTTATCTTTCAGTCCGTTTACACGAAACTGTAGGAAGTAGCACCTTTGCAAGTTGGTCACTTGCTGGTTGCTGGGCATCGTAGGGCCTAATCCCTCCGCCGCTCTTGATAAGAGTGTTGTTGTATTCAGTTTTCCATCTTGTTACATAGTATAGATGTAGTCGCAATATAAAGTCAAGTGTTTATTTAAAAGTTTCTGAAAACTAATTCTAAAAAAAGACTTTTAGTCTAAGCATACTTACTTTTAATGAAAATACATCCTTTTTAAAACATATCAATAATATATATGTAACCAAATGCCATTAAAGTAATTACTAGAAAATACAATCCATTCCATTTAAACGCAACGGTAAAACCATCTTTTTTTACATTCTGGCTTATTATAATGTTCATCGCATTTAAAGGACTAATAGCAGCTGATAGCATCCAACTAAAAATACACATAAAAGCAATAGGTAAAGGATTAAATGGAATTCCTGATTCAATAAGCGTTAATAAAATTAAAGGTATTGAAATGATTTGGTGAACTCCAATCATTGCTACCCCGGTCACAAACAAGAGGATAAACAAAAACAATACAGCAAGTGATTCATTTACTGACCACTCTATTGCGCTTTTTAGCACATTAATAAAAGGTGTATTGGCAATTGCATTCCCGAAAATACCCGCACTTAAAAATAGGGAGATTTCCATTCTAGATCCAATTAACAAACGGTCCTTATAGTGCAAATACTCTTCTCTAACAACAGCCCATTTATTACGCAGAACAACCCAAACAAATGGAACCAAAACACAAATAAAACTAACCAATAACAGCATTGGTTTATGAAGCAACGATTCCATACTAATCAATAATAGAATCAACCCTAAAACAAATACTATAAGAAAAAATATGTTCTTCAAACCATTCTCATCAGGCTTCAATTGTCCAGGCTCTTGTAAAAGTGTATGAGTAGTCGCTTTCGGTCTCAGTAAAAACAAACCTACAACAGCTTGCATAAGTGAAAACGTAATTCCTACTAATATATAGGACATATATTTAACTTCTAATAAATAGATTACAATACCTACTGAGGCAAAAAATGGTGACCAAAGAACGGCAGGTGTAAACCCTAAGTAGTAAGAACGAGACAACATTTTGGGCTCAATTTTAACATCTTTTACAAAGTCATGCACGATGCGTATCGCACCCATATTTAATATAGGTGCTAACAGCATCATAAAAGAACTCATACTATAAAATGTTTTACGTTCATCATTTTTATTGTTTGATAACCCGGAAACGATAGTATCAATTATTCCTTCTCTTCTAAGCGGGATTGACAGCAGAGGAGCCAATATTAGGATTGCAAGCAGTGGAAGGTTTTGTGTAATCCCCTCAAACAGCTGAAGTCCCCTATTGCCATTTATAAAATGTATAATCATTCCCGTAGTAAAAAGAAATAATGTGAACAGCCTTCCTTTGATCTCCATAGAAAAAACAACCGTTAGAAAAGTAGCTACTGAAACTATAGTAAACAAAACAGTTATCAAAGGGTGGGAAATATACGCATTTATCATATATGTCAAGCACATTAACATGATGAGAGTAAAGCGTATCATGTTACACCTACTCTCTTTCTTATTAATATAAGTTTCAATAACTTCTCAAATTTCTACTTTATGCTTTGGGACCACCGGCAACATATAAAACTTGTCCAGAAACGAAAGAGGATTCTTTACTTGCAAAGAAACAAACTGCGTGAGCAACATCTTCCGGCATTCCTGCACGTTTCACAGGGATTTGTTTGGCCTTTTCTTCAACCAACTGCTCAAATGCTATGCCATTACGTTCAGCCACAGATTTCGTCATTTCGGTAACAATGAAACCAGGAGCAACTGCGTTAACCGTAATGTTATAACGCCCTAGCTCCAATGCTAATGTTTTTGTAAAACCTTGGATACCGGCTTTGGCCGTTGCATAGTTCGCCTGTCCTCTATTCCCTAAAGCAGAAACGGACGAGAGATTAATGATTCTACCGTACGCATTCTTCACCATGAGTTCTTGTGCATATTTACTACAAATAAATGCTCCCTTTAAATGGACATTCATTACTTGGTCCCAGTCTAGTGTGCTCATTTTGAATAGTAAGTTGTCCCGTATAATCCCTGCATTATTCACGAGAATATCTACTCTATTATGTGTCTTATTAATTTCTGCAAATACTTTCTTCACATCTTCTTCAGCTGTAATATCGACGACATACTTTTCAAAGGAAATTCCCATCTCCCTAAACTCAATAGCCGTTGCATTTAAGATACTTTCATCCACATCTAAAAGACATACATGACCTCCTGAAAGGCCAATCTTTTTGGCGATTTCTTTACCAATGCCTTTACCTGCTCCTGTAATAACTGCTACTTGATTTGTGAAATCAGTCAAAGTTTTTCACCTTTTTCCCATTGTATTCATCGTCAAATAACTTAATTGATTGCGATAGTCATAAACAATTTCTTCTATGATTTCAGCTACAGTTTTTACTTCATCGATAAGACCGATCGTTTGCCCAAGTGCGATTACTCCTGTATTTAAATTACCCGTATCAATTAGCTCTTTATACGACTCCCCACTTATATAAGGGAAAATCTCTTCGAAGGTAGCACCTTGTTTTTCCAACTCTTCCAACTCAATAGAATGATTGGTCTTCATAACTCTGGCGGTTTTCCCAATCGATTTCTTCACCATTACAGTATCTGTTTCAGACAAACTCTCCAAATAATCTTTTACATTCTGATGGAGTCTAACTTCTTTTGACATTAAGAAACGGGTGCCCATTTGTACGGCACCTGCACCTAATGCTACAGCGGCGAGTACAGACTTACCCGTTGAGAATCCGCCTGAAGCGATAACTGGAATCGAAAGCTCTTTTACCGCTTTTTGAATAAGAGTTAAACTGGTTGTATCTTCTTTACCTGGATGTCCACCACATTCATAGCCATTTACCACAACTGCATCGCAGCCCAACGACTCTGCTTTTTTTGCAAAACGAACAGAAGGAGCAACATGAATAACTTTTACATTTGCTTTTTTCAGGTCATCCATATACTGTTCAGGATTATTTCCTGAAGTAAATACGATTTTAACGCCGGACTCAATTACACCTTCAACGAATTCATCCATTGGTCTTCGAATCCCAATCGCAATGTTCACTCCAAAAGGTTTATTTGTAAGTGTCTTTGTAAGTTCAATATCCTCCAGCATTTCTTTCTTTGTTTCGTAACTTCCGGCCGTGATTAACCCTAATCCACCCGCGTTAGAAACTGCTGAAACTAAAGGAGAAGTTCCAAGGCCCTGAAGCCCGCCTTGGATGATTGGATATCGAATGCCTAGCATCTGTGTGATCTTTGTTTCAATCATTTTACTTCTGCACCTTTCAATTCTAAGGCTCCAATTATGAAGCCATTTTACCGCTTAAATACATAGGATGTAATTTCTTTTGGAATACGTAAATCGCTAGCAATAATGCTATTCCGATAACATCTGATGCCACTCCTGGTAATACTAGAAGAACAGCACCACCGAATAACAATATTCTTTCATACCAATATGCTTGTCTGATAAACCATCCCTCAGTAGCACACGCGACAGCAATAATACCAATTATCGCTGTGATTACAGAAACAATAATCGCAGGCCATGCACCGACTAGTAATAACGTCTCACCGTAAACAAAGAAGAATGGCACGATGAACGCAGCTAGACCTAGTTTAACAGCCGCAAATCCTGTTTTCATTGGGTCAGCACCGGCAAGACCTGCTGCCGCGAACGCCGCCAATGCAACCGGAGGAGTAATTGCAGACAGAGCTGCAAAGTAGAACACGAACATATGTGCAGCTAATGGTGAAACTCCAAGTAGAATTAAAGCAGGTATAGTCAGTGGCACTTGAACGATATATGCCGCTACTGTTGGTAGCCCCATACCTAAAACAATACTAGTAATCATTGTAAAGATTAAAGCTATAATTAATATTCCACCAGAAAGACTAATAATGATACTACTGAATTTCAGTCCAATTCCAGTTAAACCGATAACTCCGATAATAATTCCAGAAGCAGCACATGCGATCGCAGTCTCTATCGATGCTCTAGCCCCAAAATTAAGCGCTTTAAATATTGTTGCGATGTTAATTCTATTCGCTTTTGTTAAACCCGCAACGAGTATGGTCACGATGATCGCAAACAATCCCGCTCTCATCGGAGAACTTCCCGAAGCAAGCATAACGACGATTACAATTAGGGGAATAAAGAATAAAAACCCTTTTTTGAAAACTCCCCAAAAACTTGGTAAATCTTTTTTATTCAACCCTTTTAAACCTAATCGAACAGCCCTTAAATCGACTTGGTAAAATAGACATATATAAAATAGTAACGCTGGAACAATTGCTGCAATAGCAATATCCATATAAGGAACACCTAAATACGATGCGATGATGAAAGCCGAAGCTCCCATTATAGGTGGCATGATTTGTCCGCCTGTAGAAGCAACAGATTCAACAGCACCTGCGAATTCCTTTTTGTACCCTGTTTTCTTCATCAATGGAATTGTGAATGCACCGGTGGTAACTGTATTTGCCACCGCACTACCTGAAATTGTTCCGAGGATTGAACTAGCGATAATCGCTGTTTTTGCAGGTCCTCCTCGGTACTGTCCCATTCCGGCAACGGATAAGTCAATGAAGAACTTACCCGCACCCGATACTTCCAAAAACTTACCGAATAAGATAAACAAGAAAATGAATGTTGCAGATACTCCAAGCGGTGTACTAAATACACCAGTTGTAGTATAAAATAAATGATCTATAAACCACATTGTAGTAAATTCTCTATGCGACAGTGTACCAGGCAGTAAATGCCCCCATATTCCATAAACAAGAGCTACTAAAATAATAATAACTAAAGCACGACCTATTACTCTTCGTGTCGCTTCAATTAATAAGACTCCAGCAATAATTCCTATAGCAATCTCTAAAGTTGTAAGCTTTTCAATATAGCTCATACGTGAGGATATTTCTTGTGCGTTGATAACAAAATAGGAATACACTCCTATTGAAAGCACTATAAATAACCAATCGTACCAAGGAATACTCTCTGACTTAGCTGCTTTGCTCGTCGGCTTATAAATTGCAAAAACCAGTACTAATGCAAATGCTAAATGGGCAGAACGTTGTAAAATCGATTCAAATACTCCAAAGAACGCTGTATACAAATGAAATAACGACATAAGGATTGCCACAAGTGATATTATTTTTCCTGCTACGCCTAACAACGGACGTAGTTTTGTATTCAATACACCATCATCATCGTATCCAGTGTTTTCTACAACTTCAATGGAATCCAGTATTTTTTTTTCTGTCATACACTATCACTCTCCTACATTCCATAAAGAATATTAAATTTATTCCATTGCCCCTACTTCTTTGTAGTATCTCATAGCTCCAGGATGCATTTTTCCTACGTTGTTTTTCACAGAATACTCAGCATCAAAATCTGCCATAACGTTAGAAATTGTCAACCAAGTGTCTTTTTCTTCAATCATCATTTTTGTTAATTGGTAAACCGTTTCTTCATCCATCAAGTCATCGTTTACTAGAAGTACAGAGTACCCAGCAACTGTCTTAACTTCTTCTTTTATTCCAGGGTAAGTTCCTCCTGCAACAATATGCTCCATATAACCTTCATTCTTTTCTCTTAACTTCGCAACTACATCATCCGTTAAAGGAATCATTCGAATACCTACAGTTGTATCAAGTTCTTGGAATGTCGAAACAGGAGCGGCAACCATTCCAACGATTGCATCAATATGTTTGTCACGCATTAAATCTGCGCCGTCCGCTGTACCGATATATTCAATTCCACCTAAATCATCATAGCTCATACCTACAATATCTAACACGTCTTGAAACACAAGTTCTCCACTGTAACCTTTAATACCAGGGCTTACTTTTTTACCTTTTAAATCTTCAACAGTATAGATGTCCGAATCTGCACGAACAACCATGTGATATACGTTTGGATATAAAGTAGCGATTGTGCTTACATTTTCAATCTTTTCTTTGAATGGACCGATAGCATTTATTGCTTCCGGAACTGTTTGTCCATTACTAAAACCAATTTGAAAAGTACCTTCACCCAATCCTAATAAGTTGGAAACAGATCCACCCTCAACAATTGTTACTGAAGAATCCGGGAATATTTCTACCATCTTGTCACTCATTGCTGCAGACAATGTATACCAGAATCCGCCTACTGTAGCAGATCCGAAGGTAATTTCTGTAGGTGCGCCTTCAACTTTTTCTTCACCTTTGTCTGAACCCTTATCTGAACTCTTGTCATCTCCACCACATGCCGCTAGAACAAGCATCATTAACGTTAACGTAAATAGTAATCCTAATTTCTTTTTCATCTTCTTTTCCTCCTCTTATGTTGTTGGTAAATTATTCTCTTTATTTTTTAATATAAAGTAAATTGTTTTCAATGTATCTATCGATAGACCGTGTATCTCGGCTTTATCTAAAACATAACCTACTAACTCATCCGCTTCTGTAACTTTTCCTTTACGGATATCTTGCAACATAGATGTAGCATGTGTTTTTGCAAGTTCAGCATTTTGAAAAGCTTGTTCAATGTCTTTTTCAGTTAATGGAATACCACATAATGCTGCAACTTGTACCGTTTCCAAACCAATCGACCATGCAATCTTTTTAAGATGCGGGTCTTCAAGTATTTCTCCGATGGTCTTGTCAATCGCCGCTGTTAGTGGATTAAATAATAGGCTAAACAAATACTTTTTCCACTTTCTAAGCATAACTTGATCCGTGCACTTCACCGGTACTCCAGCTTCCTTCAGTACGATAGCAATTTTTTCTGCTGCATTCATTCCGATTTCACTTAGACCACCAATTACGAGACCGTAACTTCCATATTGCTCAACGACTCCGGGAGATTTGATTGCAGCTTGTACAAACACGACTGCTGACAATACACGATCCTCACCGAACACATCAACGAGAACTTCTTCATTGCTCACACCGTTTTGAAAACTCATTACAGATGCCGACTTGTTTAAAACTCCAACAAGCTTTTCAGCAGTTTCTCTCGTATCTCCAGATTTAACACAAAATAATACGAGTTCACATTCTGCAAGTGCTGAAATATCTTCAGTAAACGTATTGTGAATCGTGATTTCATCGTTGTCTCTCTTAATCAATAAACCTTTTTTATTCATTTCAGCGAGATGTGCACCACGAGCAATAAATGTAACATCATGACCTGCTTCGGATAGAAAACTTCCGAAAAAGGAGCCAACCGAGCCACTGCCTAAAATCCCTATTTTCAACAGAAGTCCTCCCTCCAAAGTTCTATTTCTATACAGAAAATCAAATCTACTATGCAATTAACTGGATTTTACAACTCTAAATGTTCCAACACTATGAGCGATTAAATTCTTATCTTCATCAAAAAGTCTACCCTCAATTAATGCAGTGCTTCGACTTTCGCTGATTACCGATGCTTCAGAATAAATACCGCCCTCAACTACCGGCTTCAGAAATTGAATACTCATTTGTATTGTCATCACTTCATCGGAGCCTAATGTCCTTCCAGCCATTCCCATTGTCGTATCTAAAACCGAAGCATAGATACCCCCGTGAATAGAGTCTCGAACATTTCTAAAGTTAGGATTATAAGGTAAGTACAATTCTACATACCCTTTTTTCAATTCCTTCATTTGTAAACCAATAAAGTCCCAAAATGGACTTGTCTTGAAATCTTCCCGTACAATATCTAAATGACTTTCCATTTATTCACTACTCCTTTTTAAGTGGTGATAAATCGTTTAAATTTGCAATTACAGATAATTCCTCACCATTAATCGCTTTTACTAAGTTTTCTGAAATTACAACCGAGGTTAACTTAGCTGCTTCTAAACTAATTCCGCCAATATGAGGAGTCATTGTGATTTCTTCGATTTCAAAGAATGGATGATTTTCTGCTGGTGGCTCAATTGCAAATACGTCTACGCCAGCTCTTGTAAACTCTCCATTTTTAAGTGCCTGAACCATATCTTCTTCATTAATAACTCCACCACGTGCTGTATTTATTAAAACAGCTGTTGGCTTCATTAAGGCAAACATCTTTTTATCGACAATTTCTCTTGTCGCTGCTGTAAGTGGAATGTGAAGACTAATCGCATCACTTTCTTTAAATACATCTTCCATTGAAGTTGTTAATGTTACACCTACAGAATCTGCAAGCTTTTGTCTGTCAGCATCTATTGTTCTTACATAGACTAAAATGTTCATTTCAAAGCCGTTTTTCATGATTTTTGCAACCGTTTGTGCAATAGAACCGAAACCAACAATACCTAGTGTTTTCCCTTGCAGTTCAGAAGTGTATTTACCATCTCGATACGAAAAATTACCAGACCTAGTATTTCGATCGAAAATGGTAATGTCTTTCATAACAGCAAGTAAAAGTGCAACGGCGTGTTCTGCAGTAGCGCGACTATTTATTTTTGGTGCATGTAAAATCTTTATTCCTTTTGTTGTAGCATATTCAACATCTATATTATCAAGCCCAATGCCAGCACCTGATATTGCTTTCACTTTTGAACACTGATCTAAAATTGCTGGAGTTATTTTAGCTGGTGCTCTCAATATAATTCCATCAACATCATTATTTTTTAAATATGTAATGATTTCTTCTTCATTGAAGGTATCAAACTTTTTCACGTTTGCGAGTGAGTTTAATGTTTCTTCGCCGACAGGGTGATACATAGGCAAGATTTGAACTATGTTCAAAGACAAGAGTTTCCAACTTCCTCTCTATTTAAGAACTAATTGGATAAAATCCCATGACAGGATCTTATCCAATTAGTATTATTTATTTGTTATTGCATGTTTTCTACAATTGTTGTAATTCCTTGTCCGCCACCAATACATAACGTAACAAGACCATACTTCAAATCGCGACGTTTCATTTCTGAAAGAAGCTTTGTCATTAGAATCGCACCAGTAGCACCAATTGGGTGACCAAGTGCAATTGCTCCACCATTAACGTTTACTTTATCAATGTCCATCTTCGAACCCTTAATTACAGATAACGCTTGAGCAGAGAATGCTTCGTTCAACTCTATTAGATCAATGTCATCAATTGTCAGGCCACATTGCTTCAACGCTTTTTCAGTTGATGCAACCGGTCCAATTCCCATAATTTCAGGAGATACACCGCTTGAAGCTTGTGCGATTATTTTAGCTTTTGGCTTCAAACCGTATTCGCTCATTTTATCTTCAGACATCATTAGAACTACAGACGCCCCATCATTTCTACCACTAGCATTCCCAGCAGTTACTGAACCACCATCTTTGAATACTGCGCGTAGTTTAGCCATTTGTTCTTTTGATGACTGACGTGGATGCTCGTCCGTATCATACATAAA
This sequence comes from Sporosarcina siberiensis, assembly GCF_042681925.1. Taxonomy (NCBI): domain Bacteria; kingdom Bacillati; phylum Bacillota; class Bacilli; order Caryophanales; family Caryophanaceae; genus Sporosarcina; species Sporosarcina siberiensis. The sequence goes on along the minus strand of NZ_JBHUGI010000021.1, from coordinate 91,315 downwards.
GCTGCTTTTACGCTCTTTAATTTCAACAGGTACAATTTCATCTTTGAAGAGACCGTTTTCGATTGCTTTAGCAGCAAGCTCCTGGCTTCTCATCGCAAACTCATCTTGCTCTTCTCTTGAAATGTTATATTGCTCAGCTAGATTTTCAGCTGTATAACCCATCGTTAAGTTGCCGTATGTTTCTTGTGGCTGAGAGCATGGCTGACTTTCCGTGTTCGGGTCTAAAAGTAAGCCATTTCCTGCACCGAAACCATAGCGTGCATGACGGATATAGTAAGGTGCTGTACTCATACTTTCAGCACCACCCGCAATAACAACATCACTTAGACCAAGTCTAATTTGCTGATCTGCGTTATTGATTGCTTGCAATCCAGATCCACACTGACGGTGAACTGTATATGCAGGCACTTCTACAGGAACTTCAGCTCTTAAAGCAGCGACACGTGCCATATTAGACGTATCTGCACTTTGTTTCGCAGAGCCTAAAATAACTTCATCTATTTGAATTTCTTTACCAGTACGTTTTAATAATTCTCTTATGACGATTTCCCCAAGACGATCAACGGTAATGTCTTTCATCGTTCCACCCATTTTACCAATTGGCGTTCGAACAGCTTCGACAATATATGAATTACGCATCAATTATGCCTCCTTTTTCTTGTAACCACGCTTAAGTTCACTTGCAATAATATTTCTTTGGATTTCTGAAGTACCCTCATAGATTTTCGTGATACGTGCATCACGGTAATATCTTTCGATTGGATAGTCGCTCATGTAACCAATTCCACCGTGGATTTGAAGTGCGAGATCCGCAACTTTGTTATACACTTCTGAACCGAATAATTTAGCGATTGCCGCTTCTTTTACAACACGAACATTTTGATCCGTCATCCACGCAACACGGTACGTCATTGAACGAAGTACTTCGATTTGCATACTGATTTCTGCAAGCATATGTTGAACTGCTTGAATTTCAACAATCTGTGTACCGAATTGCTCGCGCTCGTGTGCATAATCAAGTGAGTGTTCTAATAATCTTTCACATGAACCAAGGTTACGTGCAGCAAGTCCAGCACGACCGTTCGCTAGAATTTTAAGCGCATTAATATATCCTTGACCTACTTCACCTAAAACGTTTTCTACAGGAACTTCCATATTGTCGAAAAACAGTTCAGCTGAGTGAGATCCTTTAAGACCCATTTTCTTTTCAACTTTTCCAAGAATAAATCCAGGGAAGTCTTTCTCTACGATGAAAGATGTGATTCCTCTTGCCCCTTTAGAGGCATCCGTTACAGCCATAACAGTAAATACATGACCGTCAACCGCGTTAGTGATGTAATGCTTTGATCCATTAATAATATATTTGTCGCCTTTTTTAACCGCTGTCGTTTTCAAGTTGGAAGCGTTTGATCCTGCACTTGGCTCAGTTAGTGCGAATGCAGCAATCCATTCACCAGATGCCATTTTCGGCAAGTACTTTTGTTTTTGCTCTTCAGTTCCTAAATCTACGATACCAACCGTTCCGATACCCGTATGTGCTCCGATAAGTGTTGTGTAACCATTATGTGTTTTTCCAAGCTCTTCATAAATCGCACATTTACCAACCATATCAAGACCAAGGCCACCGTACTCTTCAGGGATACCAAGACTAAATAATCCCATTTCTTTTGACATCTCTACGATTCTTTCAGGAATTTTATCATTTTCTTCAATTTCCATTGCTACCGGTTCTACTTCTTCACGAATAAATTTCCGAACCGTCGTTTTTAAAAACTCAATTTCTTCAGGTAAATTAAAATCCATTATAAATCTCTCCTCTTATTTGTTTTTAAATTCTGCTTTTCTTTTTTCTAAAAATGCTAACGTACCTTCTTTTTTATCTTCAGTACCAAATGCGACTGCTTGTGATAACTTTTCAATCCACATTGCTGTGTCTGAATCGACATCAAATCCTTTATGGATTGCAAACTTAGCGAGTTGAACAGCAACTGGTCCTTTTTTCATTACATCCGATGCAATCGATTCAGCTTTTTCAACTAAACTTTCTTCATCAGTGAAATACGTTACTAAACCGATTCTTTCTGCTTCTTCCCCGTCAATAATTTTGCCGGTTAGGATCATATCTAACGCTCGACCTTTACCAACAATTCTTGAAAGACGTTGTGTTCCACCTGCACCAGGAATAATTCCTAGATTTAATTCAGGCAATCCGAATTTCGCTTTTTTCGTTGCGATTCGGATGTCACACGCAAGTGCTAATTCACAGCCTCCACCAAGCGCAAAGCCATTCACAGCAGCAATTGTTACTTTGCTGGAATTTTCAATTTTAGTATACAAACCTTGCATACCAGGAATTAAAGCCGCTAATGCTTCTCTTTCATGAAGCTGCTTAATATCTGCACCAGCCGCAAACGATTTGCCACCCGCGCCTTGTACAATAATTACTCTAACCGAACTATCCGATTCTGCTTCTAGGAACGCTGCGTCAATTTCATTCAGCGTTTGTGCGTCCAGAGCATTTCTTGTTTCTGGGCGATTAAGTGTGAGCCACATAATGCCTTCTTTTTTCTCTACAAGTAGATTCACAAAGTTTTCCACCTAACACAACTCCTTAGTTGTAATCGTAAAATCCGCTGCCGCTCTTTTTACCAAGACGACCTGCCTTTACATACTTAATGAGCAATGGGCATGGACGGTATTTCTCACCAAGTGTTTGGTACAAATACTCCATATTTCGGAGTCTTGTATCAAGTCCTACCAAGTCTGCGAGTTCTAAAGGACCCATAGGATGATTTAGACCAAGCTTCATTGCTTTGTCGATGTCTTCAGCTGATGCTACACCTTCCATCAGCAAATTCATCGCTTCATTACCAATCAAGCAGTTCATACGAGATGTAACAAATCCAGGGAATTCATTCACTTCAACAGCTTGTTTATTCAGTGAAGTCGAAACATCTTTTGCTACCTGAACTGTTTCATCCGAAGTTTCTAAACCTCTAATTACTTCAACCAATTTCATTTTATGTACCGGATTGAAGAAATGCATTGCAACCACTTTATCTGGACGTGATGTTTGGGCACCAATTTCAGTTGGACTCATTGTTGATGTGTTTGTAGCAAGAATTGCCTCAGGTTTACAAATTTTGTCTAGCTGTTGAAAGATGGAAATCTTCAAATCCATTTTTTCAAGAACAGCCTCGATAACTAAATCTGCATCTTTTGCTGCAACTGTTAAATCCGTTTCAAACTTCAGGTTTTCTTTTGCATTTTCATAAACATCTTTTTGTAAAAACCCTTTTTCAAAACTAGAGTTCAGCAATTCTTCAATATCGCTTTTAGATTTCGCTAAAACCTCTTCGTTTTTATCATTTAAATACACTTTATGTCCAGAAACAGCACAACTATATGCAATTCCTTTTCCCATAACGCCAGCACCTACAACAGTAATTTGCAATGTATTCATTCCTTCCATTTTATGTTTGATCCCTTTTCACTTAACTTATGAATGGGAGAATTTCGCTCCAGTGAGTTCTTTAAGTTCTTCAAGTGTTACATCTGATAATATTTCTACCAGTTCCATCTTGTTGTCTTTGAACTTAAATACAGCATGTTCAGTAACAATCATATCCGCTTTCCGTACTCCACTACTCGGGAATGTTAGTTTTTCAACAATCTTTGGTTCGCCATTTTTCGCATTATGCAATGTGGCAATAATAATTCTTTGAGCACCTGCAACTAAATCCATTGCACCACCAACACCTAGAATTGTTGCTCCAGGTACTGCCCAGTTCGCAATTTCACCCGTTTCATCCACTTGCAAAGCTCCGAGTACTGCGACATTTATATGACCGCCACGAATCATAGCAAACGAATCTGAGCTATCAAATAATGACGCTCCTAAGTCCATCGTAATCGGTTTTTTACTTGCGCTTATTAGCTCCATATTAATTTCTTCTTCTGGAGGGGTTGGCCCAATACCAAGTAAACCATTCTCAGATTGTAAATAAAGCTTCTTGTCACCCAAGTAGTCTGGAATGAGCGTTGGAATTCCAACACCAAGGTTTACAGTTTCACCTTCTTTAAATTCTTCAATAATACGTTTTGATATTTTAATTCTCTTTTCCTGGGTCAACGTATTTACCTCCTTGTTTTACATACTTTCCTAGTACGATATAATCTACGTACAGATGCGGAGTTTGTACTTCAACGGGTGCAAATGTTCCTGCCTCAACAATTTCATCCACTTCAGCAATAACAATCTTACTCGCTGTCGCCATTACCGCATTAAAATTACGTCCTGTATGATCGTAGATTAAATTACCAAGTGTATCTGCTTTTAATGCCTTTATTAGAGAAACATCTCCTTTAATGGCCTTTTCCAAAATATACTTTTCTCCATCAATGATCTTTTCTTCTTTACCCTCAGCCAGCTTTGTACCAACAGCAGTTTTTGTATAAAAACCACCAATCCCAGCTCCACCACATCGAACAGCTTCTGCTAGAGTACCTTGTGGGATTAGCTCAATTTCAAGATCGCCATCCGTCCAAGCTTTTACCGCATCCCGATTTGTTGTAAAATAAGATCCTTTTGCTTTTTTCAAATTCCCGCCTACTAGCAATTTCCCAAGACCTTTTCCTTCTTCTCCGAGGTTATTACTAACAACTGTTAAATTCTTTTTTGAAGATGCAGCTAGTTCATCAATTAATGTTAGCGGCGTACCCGATAGACCGAACCCTCCGACAAGCAACGTATCCCCGTCGTTAATGTATTGTAGAAATTCTGACTTATCTATTAGCTTACTCATGTTTTTCCCCTTTCACGTGGACGATTCTTAATCCAACTTCTTAGATTTCCTCATTACTGTTGATGGACTTACCTCAAGAATTTTAGCGATTTTCCTGTAAGAGTTTTCAGTTTCACCGACTTTGGCAATCAATTCTCGTTCAAATTCTTCAACAGCTTGTTTCAACGGCATTACCTTATTAATGATAAACGGTTTTTGGTGGGCTAAATCCAACTTTTCTCTTTCACCCATAATGTACTTCATAGATTCAACTGTAATTTCTTTTTCCGAAGATGTTACATAAACTCTTTCTAGTATGTTAATCAGTTCACGCACATTTCCAGGCCATTCATAGTTCTTCATTGTTTCAATGATTTCACTCGAAAAATCAATTCTTTTTTTATATTTATTCGCAAACAGATTCGAGTACTCTTCTATTAATAGCGGAATATCCTCCAATCGTTCTCTAAGCGGAGGTATCTCTAGTGGAATCACATTTATTCGATAGAATAGGTCTTCCCTGAATGTACCCTCTTTGACAAGTCTTAATAAATCCTCACTACTTGCCGCAATAATACGTACATCCACTTCTATCGATTCCTTTGAACCAATCCTATTAACCTTTTGTTCCTGCAACACCTTCAGTAGCTTTACTTGCAAGTGAAGAGGTATTTTTCCTACTTCGTCTAAAAATAAAGTCCCGCCGTCTGCATGCTCGAAAAATCCAGCATAACCATTTTCTTCAGTACCATTTAGACGTCCAAACAACTCTGCTTCCATTAAATCTTCTGGGATGGCATCACAATTTACTTTAATAAATGGTTTATTCTTTCTAGAACTTGATTCCTTTATTAAACTTGCTAACTCATTTTTACCAACACCCCGCTCACCAGTTAGTAAAACGGTTACATCCACTTTCGCCACTTGATCAATTTTTAAAATTAGATCTTTCATAGATTGTGAAGAAGCAACAAATTCTTTTTCACCTAGTTCATCTTGCATGTTTTTAAGAATGAACTGAGTCTTTTCAAGCTCGCGACGAAGATTATCAATTTCTGCAACATCTTTCACACTTACAACGATTCGTTCAATTTTGTTATCGCTGTTTTTCACTGGTATTGCGGAAATGATTAATGAACTATTATTTCTTATATTCGTTTCCATTAAATTGTATCGAGTGCCTTCCTCTACAACTTGTTCAATCATCGTATGAAAGCCATTATTTTTTTCTTCTTCACTTAAGTTGCCGTAATAGATGTCATCAAACTTTATGTTTCTATTAATAATATTACCTTTAGTATCCGTAATACATATTCCATCACTGGAATTGTTAATTATTGTATCCATTTCATTCACTAATTGCTTAACAGAATCCAGCTCACTGGAGACAATTTCGATTTCAGAAATATCTTGAAACACCCCAACAGCTCCAATTAGGCTCTTACCATCATATATTGGAGACCTGTGTGCCAAATACATTCGATTTCCGACCTTATACTTTTCTGTATGTCCTCTACCTGTTCGAATAACATTTAATAAACCACTTGGTATAACGACTTCATTTAAAAACTTACCAAGTGCCTTCTCCTTAGTAGTCAGTGCCATTCGCTCAGCTGGAGGGTTAATGGCAGTTATTCGACCTTCAAGATCTATTGAAAGAATACCGTTATGGGCTGAATTGAAAATGGCATCTAATCTATTTTTTTCAATTTGACTCAACCTTGCAACCGCATTCAAATAGACACCTCTTGTTATAAAACCCGTTATCTTTTCTTCAACATTCAATACGGGGAAAAGACCATATGTTGTAAAATCTAAATTCTTTATTGCACTATTCTCATCGATTAGAAGATAATCTCGAATACAGACCTCATCTAATTCAGTGTAGTTCTGTATAATTCCATTCAGTAGTTCTTTGTATGTAAACCAACCAACCAACTCATCTGATTCATTATAAACAAGTCCGCCTTCTACATCTCTTTCCATAACATCACTTGTAACTTTTAAAATACAATCATTTGCATAGTATTTAACCAAGTTTTTTTTCATCACTTCTTTTACAATCACTTACTAACGCCCCTCTTGAGTTATATACTCGCAATAACCAAAAGTGAAAAAAGAAATTGATTCTAATAATCGACCAAAAGTAAATCTTGCGACAACTCGCTCCACTCAGTATACACATTATCGCAAAGTGTTTCAATAGTGAAACGAGAAGTTTTTTAAATTATTTTTTAAATTGAATATTCTTCAATCGCAATGAATAATTAACATGTTTTTTCTAACAAATAGAACAATTCTCGAATCCTACATTAAAGTGTCCCATTTTTGCAACACTATTTGTTTGCAAATGTGTTTCTCATGCACTTCACGAATATAATACTGTACTTAAAACGGTATTTTTAACTATGACCATTTAAACTAGCAAAAAAACGAGCCCTATTCTCTTTGGAGAAAGGGCTCGTTCCATTTATATGAATTAATTAGTTATTATCGATTTGTGCTCTTTGTAGCGTTCCACTGTAATCTACATAAATCGCTTTCCACTCTGTGTAAACATCTAGAGCTGCAACTCCTGAATCACGGTGTCCGTTACCAGTTCCTTTTGTTCCACCGAACGGAAGGTGAATTTCCGCGCCTGTTGTACCAGCGTTGACATAAACAATTCCTGTGTCAAGATCGCGCTGAGCACGGAAAATACGGTTAACATCACGTGAGAAGATCGCACTTGAAAGTCCAAATTCTACGCTATTATTTACTTCGATTGCTTCTTCTAAGCTTTCAACTTCAATAAGTGATATAACTGGGCCAAAAATCTCTTCTTGTGCAAGACGGCTGTCCCACTTCACATCTGTGAAGAGTGTTGGTGCATAGTAATTTCCATTTGCAAGATCACCATCAGTAAGGATGCTTCCTCCTGCAAGTAGTGTTGCACCTTCATCTTTACCAATTTGAACGTAGCTCTCAATTTTATCAAGAGATCCTTTGTTGATAACAGGACCAATTTTATTCGACTCATCTGCTCCGTCACCGATTGTAAGTGACTTCATTGACTCAACTAGCTTTTGTTCTAGTTCAGCTTTTACAGATTTATGAACGATTACTCGGCTACAAGCAGTACAACGTTGTCCAGCTGTTCCGAATGCACTCCACAAAATACCTTCTACAGCTAAATCTACGTCTGCATCATCCATAACGATAATGGCATTTTTTCCACCCATTTCGAGTGAAATCTTTTTAAGGTGACGTCCACCCAGTTCAGCAATTCCACGACCTGTATCCGTTGAACCTGTGAATGAAATTACTTTCACATCTGGATGTTCGATCATTGTAGTTCCAACTGTTGAACCTGCACCAAATACAATGTTTGCAACACCTTTTGGTAATTCAACTTCTTCAAAGATCTTCGCCAATTCATAAGCCATCATCGGTGTTTCAGTTGCAGGCTTCCAAAGGAATGTGTTTCCTGCGACAATTGCAGGGAATGACTTCCATGTAGCAATCGCAATCGGGAAGTTCCATGGAGTAATTAGACCAACAACGCCGATTGGTGCACGAACGCTCATCGCAAATTTATTTTCCAGCTCGGAAGGTACTGTTTGACCAAACAAACGACGTCCTTCGCCTGCCATGTAAAATGCCATGTCAATTCCTTCTTGTACTTCTCCACGGGCTTCTTCAATTACTTTACCCATTTCAGCTGTTAAAACTTGTGATAAATGTTCTTTCTTCTCAATCATTAGATTCGCAATTGCATATAAGTAATCTGCACGTTTTGGTGCGGGAACAAGTGCCCACTTCTTTTGAGCAACTTTCGCAGCCTCTACCGCCGAGTTAACATCTTCTTTAGTTGAAAGTCTAACCTGTGCGAGCTCTTTTCCGTTTGCTGGATTAAGAACTGCTGTATACTCAGCTCCGCCTTCTTCTTGCCATACACCATTAATGTAGTTATTTAATTTCATGAAATATTTCCCCTTTCAATTTAAAGTGCAATAGATACCTGTTGTGAACACTGCTTGTCGCATATGCTTTAGCAAAGTGAATGAGCGAGTATTAATTACTCATCCAATCACATTATAGAACTAGTTATATAGAATCGCAATATTATTCAACTATTAGACTTTATCAGAAGAGTCCAAACACATTGTCATTCAATTACTCTCATTGTAATTTAATTCGAATTTAGACAGTTCCAACAGGTGCTTTTTCTTCTTCTTTAATTTCACTAACAATCTTTTTATCGCCCTTAGCATCAACATCCGGTCCTTTATCTGGGAAGAGTAAACTAAAGATAATCCCTGCAGCAAATGCGAATAAGAATGTAGTGAATCTTGAAGATATAATTGCTTCAAGCGGTGATGTAATCCAAACAGCTGTACTTATGAAACCTACAGAGATTGTCGCAATTACACCAACTCCTGAATACTTTCTCCAGAAAAACGTCAAGATAATAGCAGGAGATAGCGTACCTCCAACACCTGCCCAAGCCCAGCTGACTACACTGAAAACAAGTGATTCTGCTGTTAGAGCTATTACTAAACCTACAAGCCCCGCTAAAACAATTGCAATTCTAGAAACATTAACAAGTTGTTTTTGTGATAATTTCATATTAAGCGCATTGTTTACAATATCTTCACTTATTGAACTTGTAACAACCATTAATTGTGAATTGGCCGTTGAAATAATAGCTGCGAGAATTCCTGCAAGTAAAATCCCTGCTATCCATGGCGGAAATAGATCAAGAATCATAAACGGTAAAATCGTTTCAACATCCGCAAACGCTTCACCTTGATAAAGCGTAAGGGCTGTTAGACCAATCATAAACGCCCCAACATAAGCTAAGATTGTCCATGAGATTGCAACAATACTTCCCGTTTTCGCTTCTTTTTTATTTCGTAACGCCATAAATCGTGCACTTAATTGTGGTTGCCCACCTAAGAAACCAAACATCCAAGCAAAGTTATTAAAGAGCAATAGCCCAATTGCAAGTCCGATTGCCCCACCTGTCCAAGAATCCATTGTTGGACCTGTTGCAGCTAGTGCCGCGCTAATTGATAAGTCATTTGCTGATATTTTCACAAGTGCAATGATTGGAAGAACTACCAACGTCACGAGCATCATTATACTTTGAATCATATCCGTCCAAACAACTGCAACAAACCCTCCGATAAACGCAAGTGAAACTACTACAGCAAAACTTAATAGAACACCAACCATTGGTGGAATATTAAATACTGCGAATAACGTTTTTCCAGCACCTGCCAATTGTGCGCCGAAGTAGAACATCATAAAGCTAAAGATCAGAACAGTAGTAAGCCATAGAATAACTTTCGCATGTTTTCCAAAACGAGCTGCTAAATAACCCGGCAGCGTGATAACATCATACTTTGCTGCTTCTTCCATAAATCGTCTTGCCAAAAATAACCAAGAAACAATAACTCCGGTAACAATCCCTACTGCTACCCAAACCGATGAAAGTCCTGTTGCAAAAACAAATCCTGTATATCCGAGCAATAACCAAGCTGACTCCCCAGTAGCACGTTCAGAAAATGCCAATGCCCAACCTGGTAATTGTCTTCCACCTAGTAGAAAGTCCTTGTGACTCTTTGACTTACGACTCACTAAAAATCCAATTACAATCATTAAAACTAAATACAATACAAACTCGATCATAACGATGTTATTCAAAATACCCATTCCCCCTTTTATTTAATCTGCATATGAAAACGCTTCCACCCCTACATTAAAGTAACTATAGACTTTAATAGAATTAAATTCAACAACTTTCTGAATTTTTAATTCATTTTTTTTGAAATTAAGTACATATTTGTTAATTTCCCTCTATAATTACCAAGTTCTCATCTGCTAACTTTTTTGTCTTCACACTTTTTTTAATTGCTTTCATTCTAAATGCACTGATTACTATCGCTCCAATTAATATGAAACCCAAGTACCCTGTTATTGGATATAGCGTTCCTACTAGCTTTGTAAATCCTGCGAAACTTGCAAGAAATGCAACAACTGTATTCAGGATTTGAAAATATAGCAGTGAAGGCATAGAGCATTCCAACACCCTTGTCCCTCTTCGCTCTAATCCCCCCCTAACAATATGTATGCGATTACATCGACAAATATATAAGTAGTGAGAAAATTAGTGAATTTAACTACCTTCTATTGTAAGATGCTTATTAAACAATCGCATCCTCAATCACCAAGTCATTTTCTTTAAATCTACCTACTCGTAAAGGAGTCAGATCAAGCGTTTCGAACTTCCCTTTACAGATTAGTTCTGCAAGTCCAAGACCAACACCGGGTGCTTGTTGCATTCCATGTCCACTAAAACCGAGTGCTACGAAATATCCACCCATTTCCGGATGTTCCCCAATAATGGCATTTTGGTCTGCTGTATTGTGATTGTAAAGACCTGCCCAACCGGACTCCAATTTCAAACTTTCAAAGTTTGGAACACGATGTGCTAGTATAGGCCACAATGGATCGAATGATGAGCGTCTCCATCTAAAGTCAATTCCCGGTTTGACGTCTTCTGAAAAGCCACATAAAACTTGTCCACCTTCGTGTCTAAAGTACACGCCTGTAGGATCAATTGTTAATGGCAATGGTTTCTTTAAATGTTCCGTTGTATCGAATGTATAAATTTGTCTCTTTAAAGGAACTATCGGAAGTGCCATTCCAATCTTTTCACTTAATGCACCTCCCCATGCGCCTGCACAGTTAATGACAATTGGTGCTGAATATGTGGAACCGTTTGCAAGAAGAACACCAGTTACTTTGCTTCTCTCTGTTAAAATAGTATCTATTTCTTCAGAAATATATTCAACGCCGAGTGATTGTGCACTTTTACGATAAGACTGCAATACAGAGTAAGGATCTAGATAACCGTCTTCTTTAGAAAATAGGCCACCGGCAAGATCTTCAGTATTCAGTTCGGGAATAATTGTTAATAACTCTTCATTTGAAAGCATTTCGGATAGTACGCCATTTTTGTTTTGTGTGGCGACTTGCTTTGCATAAGCAGGAAAAGAGCTTTCTGTTGCCAAGAATAGATAACCATGTTGCTTAAAGTCGATTTCCGCACGAACACCATCAATCGCCATTTCATCCGGGAACTTTTCGTAAGCCTTTAAACTAAAACGACTTAACTGTATGTTTACTTCCTGAGAATATACTTGTCTAATTCCACCGGCACTTAAAGATGTAGAAGATTGATTATATGTAGAATCTTTTTCAAAAACTACAATTCTTCCTTCGTGGCCCAGTTTTCGTAAGGAATAAGCAGTACTTGAGCCCATTACTCCTCCACCAACAATAATTACATCTGCTTTTTCCATATAACTCGTCTCCCTTCAATTCAATTTGTCACTAGAATCATTAGTTAATTTCGATTAGAAAATTTATACTAACTTTTCTGGATATTCATCTAAGTATAAACTAGATATAACATAAGACAATTTACAATATGCACAAAGTTCTGATAGTATTAACCTCAATGAATGGTTAAATAGTACATTTATATTAGAAAAATGATTGTTATGGAGAGGTGAGGGAAATAAAGTTCTTTGAGCACATTGCACAATCGATAGTAGAAGAAACTTCATATGTACTAAACATTCCAATTAGTATTACAAATAATGTAGGTACCATAATTGGATGTATGGATAGAGAACGACTTGGTTCACATCATGTTGCTACTCCAGATATAACAAAAGCAGATCAAATTATGCATTTCACAGAAAAGGAAATCATGCAGTTGGATAATGTTCTTCCAGGAGTTGCGGTGCCCATTCGATTTCAACAACAAACAGTTGGCGTCTTAGGTATTATCGGTAACCCAATGGAAGTAGAACGCTATATACATTTTGTTCAAAGTCATATTGAAATGCTGCTTATAAAAAAGTTTCAAGCAAAAACAACTTCTTTACAAATGGAAACAATGAGAGACTTTATTCATCAAGTTATTGAATACAAAAACAATACAGATGCAAGCAGACTTTTGAGTTTCAGCGAAATGTTAGGCATTCAATTTAATACTCCTAGGCATTGTATTTTAATAAGTTTTACCCCTTTAGATGAAAATAGTTTAATAGTACAAAGCGAGCTATTTTTACTGATGAATAACCTTTTTAAAGAAAGTGAATCAGATATTGTCGCCCCGTTAAATCAAAATCAATGGGTAATTCTAAAACATGTTCAATCCAACACTACTCACAAAATGAATTCCGCTTGTGATATAGCACTTGAATCATTAAATCGTTATTTTAAATCAAAAAAATTAGCCTATAGTATTTTAATTTCCTATGGGGCTGATTACTCAGGAATTGAAGGCATTAGTAAATCGTATAATGAGGCTAAAATGACTGCTGGTATTGCTAAACAAAATAATTTGACAGATTCCATATACTCCATATCCGATTGGAGTATTCTTTCATTATCACTTACGCAAAATGTGACATTGCCTTCGGAACAAATACTCATATCTCATATAGGTAAACTTAAAGCACACCCAAATGGGGATGCATTAATTGAAAGTTTCCTTACATACTGTGAACAACAACTCAATATGAGCAAATCCGCCAGACAACTATTTATTCATCGCAACACTTTGTTATACCGATTGAAGCAATTAGAGGAAATACTAGAAATCGATATACATTCTTTCGAACAATGCATACTTCTGTATTTAGCATTAAAACGATATAGAAATTTGCTTGTTGAAACTGTTTAAGTTAATTTCTAACAAAATTCTGTTTAATATGTGATAGACTTTAGGAAATACATTTCTAAAAGAATGTATTTCAACTTTAGACGCCCAAGGACAAGCTGTTTTACATGTCGGGCTAATTTCAGACAGGAGATGACTATAGTTTATGATGATTATAAGTGCAGATGAACAGAAGCGTTTAGTCGATATGAATGAAGTTATGGAATACGTTGAGATTGCTTTGAAAGAATTTTCCGCATTAAAAACGGACACGCCTATTCGGACAGCTTTACCTTTCGGGGAAAGTAACTTAGGGCTCGTTATGCCATCCGTTGCAGAAGATTTAAAAGCCATGGGTTTAAAGTATGTCACTGTAGTACCAGGAAATGCAAAAATCGATAAAAAAGTGATACAAGGTGTTGTTCTTCTTTCGGATATAAAAACAGGAGAACCTTTAGCTCTATTAGAAGGTTCCTATTTAACAAATATCCGTACGGGTGCATTATCTGGAGTCGCAACTAAGTATCTAGCAAAAAAGAATGCTACAAAGCTAGGAATTATTGGTACAGGAGAACAGGCACATGGACTTTGCAGAGCTGTTTTAGCTGCACGAGACATTGAAACTATTTTCGTTTTTAATCGGAGCGAAGATAAGGCAAAGGAGTTTGCCAAAATTACAAAAGAAACATTTGGTAAAGAAGTTGTGATTTGTGCAACTTCAGACGAAGTTGTTCAAAACTCTGATATTCTCGTTACCGCAACAACATCAATGTCACCTGTATTTTCCGCACCACTTAAACCTGGAACTCATATAAATGCAGTTGGCTCATTTAAACCAACTATGCAAGAGATACCATCCCATGCACTTACGTCAGCTTCTAAAGTTGTCGTTGAATCTATGGAGGCTGCCCTTGAGGAATCTGGCGATTTGCAAATACCAATCCAAGAAGGTGTTTTTTCAGAAAATGAATTACATGCGGAACTCGGAAAAATTATTAGCGGAGAATTCGCTGGCAGAGAGAACGATGAAGAAATCACAGTTTTTAAATCTGTTGGCGTTGCAATCGTTGATATCGTAATCGCAAAATACTTTTATGAAAAAGCGTTGAAACAAGAAGTCGGCGTAATCGTAAATTTATAAAACCAAGTCTCTAAGATTATACTTTCAAGCTATAAATACACAAAAAGGGAACCCTCATCGATGAGGGTTCCCTTTTTGTAATTCTTATTTCATGTAGACCTGGGATCCATGAAGTCCCTAATTGCATTGCTCAACATGTAAAACCCTAAAACCATAAGTGTAATCGCAATACCAGGTGCGTATGTATACCAAGGTGCGCTGACTAAAAAAGACTGGGAATCCTTCAACATTCGTCCCCAACTTGGATCCGGAGGTTGAACACCAAGACCTAAATAACTAAGCGCCGCCTCTGCCAACATCGCAACTGCAAAAGAAACCGAACCTGCAACAATTAATGGAGAGGATACGTTCGGAAGGATATGTCTAAACATAATTTTGAATGGTTTTACTCCTATTAACTTAGCAGAAAGTACGTACTCAAAATCTTTATGTTGGATAAAACCACTTCTTGCGATTCTTGCGATACTTGGGATTGCAATGATTCCTAATGCAATTGATGTATTGAGCATTCCGGGACCAAAAACAGCTACTAACATTAGTGCCAAAATAATTCCTGGAAAAGCCATAAGTGCATCCATCAACCTCATGAATACCTCATCCACCCAACCACCGAAATAACCTGCCATAGCGCCAATTAAAGTCCCAAATACAACTCCAATGAAAACCGTTACGGTCCCTACAAAAAATGCAGTTTGCGTCCCTTGCATAATTCTACTAAAGATGTCTCTACCAAATTCGTCCGTCCCAAACCAATGCGTACTACTCGGGCCTTTTAGTTTATTTGCTATATTCATGGCTGTGACATCATGGGGTGTATAAAAGAAACTAATAATCATTATTAGTAAAAATGCCGAAATGATAAGGAGGCCTAAAATGCTGTTTATCTTTTTCCCATAACTGGATAGTGATTTCATTTTATGCCCCCCTTATGTTAACCGTATTCGAGGATCTAGAACTGAATATAAGACATCAACCATAAAGTTAATAACAACTACAACGAGCGTGATGTACATTACAATACCTTGGACAAGGGGAAAGTCACGGGAACTAATTGACGTGATTAGAAGTTTTCCAAGACCCGGTAAAGCAAAAACCTGTTCAACAATAATCGTTCCTGCTACGACTTCAGCAGTTATTAAACCAAAAATCGTCAAGATTGGAATCATAGAGTTTCTAAGCACATGCTTATACATCACAACTCTTTCTTTTATTCCCTTACTTCTAATTGTACGTACATAATCCAGCTGGAGCTGCTCCAATATAGCATTTCGAACATATCGAAATTTCACAGCTATTTGAGGAATTGCAATAGTGAGTGCCGGCAATAACAATGCACCAAAAGCACCTGAAATACTTGTTGACCAAGGCACATATCCACTTATTGAGAAGAAACTAAAATTCATTCCCAAATATAAAATCAGTAACATTCCCAACCAAAAAGAGGGAATGGCCATTCCCAATTGGGTTACTGAAGATACGACTACATCGCTTAAACTGTTCTTTCTTCTGGCTACAAACATACCTAAAGGAATTGCCACTACGACCACAATCGTTAAGGTAATAGCGGCCAAAGATAGAGTTACTGGTAAACGATCCAAAATCAATTCTGAAACAGGTTTTGAAAACCGAATGGACTGGCCTAAATCCCCCGTCGCCAAACCTTTCACCCACTCCAGATATTGAATATGAAGGGGGCGATCCAAACCAAGTTGTTTCGTCAATGTTTCTACTTGTACTTCGTCAGCATCAGGACCTAACATAATTCGTATTGGGTCCCCTGGCATTACTTGAAAAACGGCAAATGTAATCAGAGATATTAATATCAAAGTGACAAATAATAAGATGACTCTTCGAATGAGATAGGCCATATTTTTCTTTCCCTTCTACTGAATAACTCTCATTTCAGACATATCATGAAACCAGAACGGATAAAATTTTTGGCCTTCTAATCTCTTGTTTACCGCCCATATAAATTGGTAATCTGCTACATATACAGCACCCACTTCTTCGGCTAGTATTTCTTGGGCACGTTGATATAACTTAACTTGCTTATCTTGATCTGATTCTTTCAATACATCTTCCATTACTGTATCAAATTCAGCATTATTAAATCTAAAGAAATTCTCACTGTCATTATTAGAAATATAATCATTCAAAACTTCATAAGCAGATGGTCTTCCTGTTAAATCGATTGTTGTCATTTCATAGTCTCGACCACGATAAATGCGATCCAGCCAAATACCCCATTCGACGACTTCTATTTCAACATCTATGCCGATTTCTTTCAAATTCTCAGCCGTAACTTGTGCCACATCTGAGTACATTGAGTTATGTGATGAGACAGAAATTTTCGTTTTAAATCCATCTGGATAACCAGCTTCTTTTAATAATTCTTTTGCCTTAGTTATATCTCGCTTATACTTATCTTGTAAACCGTCTAAATAATATTCACCCATTGCAGGACTCATATTCGAGCCTAATTCAGTTGCAAACCCTGAGTACACGGAATTAATGATGTCCTCTTTATTAATCGCGTAGTTGATGGCTTGTCGAACTTTCAAGTTGTTAAAAGGTTCTTTTTCATGATTGAAAGTAACGACTAAAGCCGAGTTGTTTTGCTGTTTGTTGATATTAAAGTCATTTTCAACCTCGGGAATACGATGCGCAGGTATGCTTGTAATATCTATTTCATTACCTTGTAATGCCATAAATGCAGACTGGTCATCTGTTTGAAATGCAAAAGTAAGTTTATCTAAGTGGGGCAAGCCTTCATTCCAATATTCTTTGTTTTTTTCTAAAACCATTTCAGCATTGGGACTATAACTCACGAATTTAAATGGACCTGTTCCAATCGGATGATCATTGTGTTTACCATCGTTTGACTGTGGAATAATCGCTGACTGCAGAGCCGTTAAAGAATATAAAAAGTTTGAATTTGGCTCTTCAAGTGTTATAACAAATGTTTTTTCATCCGGAGCGTCAATTGTTTTAACCTTATCGAAATTGGATGATAATGGCTCATTATTATTTGTTCCCATCAACCGTTCGAATGTGTATCTGACATCCTCAACTGTAACTGCATTTCCGTCTTGGAACTTAATACCTTCTCTAATTTTAAACGTATAAACCAATCCATCGTCCGATACTTCATAACTTTCGGCTACAGCCTCTTTCAAAGTACCATCGGTTTCCGGAGCTAAAAGTCCTTCAAAGATATTTAAAATCATTTGAAATGAGATGGATGCCGTTGCCAAATGTGGATCAAGAAAATCCGGATCATCATGGATTCTAACTTTAATCTCTTGTGCGACATCTTTTTTCTCGTCTGTTTTTTCTTTCTCTTTAGAACACCCACTGATAACAAGTACACAAGCAAGAACAAGCGTCGTAAGTGCAAACCAAGACTTATTTTTCCTCATCCAACATTCCCCCTTTATTAGGTTAACTATGAATCCACTAGATTTTATTGAAGCTCTTATAGCTCGGTACCCCTTCAATCTCATCGGCCGCTTTTATTGCAGCGAGGATTGCTTCTTCCATTACTTTAGCAGCCATATTACCTATCAAGTCGACTGAATGCGATTCACCACCCGTTGCTAGCGCAAAAACGGTATCCCCGTCCAGCATCGTATGTGCGGGATAAATCGTTCGAGCAAGTGCATTTTGAGTGATTTCAGCTACTTTTTTCGCTTCGGCTTTTGTTAACTTGGCATTCACCGCAACCACACCAATAGTTGTATTTGTTCCTGGAAGTACATTCATTTTGCTGCCGTTTTCTAAATGCATAATACTGTCAATAATCTTTCCAGTCTTAGGATCAATCGGTCCAGCAATGATTTCTCTATTCGCTGGATCCCGAATATCCCCGACGGCATTTACTGCAACAATAGCCCCAATAACAAGCCCGTTTTGCAGCGAAATTGAGGCACTGCCTAATCCGCCTTTCATACAGTTTTCAGGACCCGTTATTTTACCTACAGTTGCTCCACAACCTGCTCCAATATTTCCAAACGAAAAGACACCTTTTCCCGCTTTTTGAGCTGCTTCATAACCCATCTTTTTGTCTGGACGAATTCTCGGGTTGCCTATAGCCAAATCGAATAGGACCGCGGCTGGTACAATTGGCACCCTTGCAACACCTACGTCGATGCCTATTCCCTTTTCTTCTAAGTATTGCATGACCCCCGAAGCTGAGTCTAAACCGAAAGCACTTCCTCCGGATAAACATATTGCGTGCACTTCATCAATCTTGTTAATAGGGTCAAGCAAATCTGTTTCACGTGTACCGGGAGCAGACCCTCGGACATCTACACCACAAACAGCACCTTCTTCAACAACAATAACTGTACAACCCGTTAGCGCAACTAGATCTTCCATATGCCCAACTTTTATACCTGGAACATCTGTAATATTTCCACAGCTCACAACTACACTCCTTCATTAGGAAAAACATTTATATAGAATCCTCCGAATAAAGATGACAAGCTACGAACTGTACATCTACACGTTCAACTAACTCCGGAGAATCAATCTTACAACGGTCAAATGCATGTGGACATCTCGTATGAAATGTACATCCAGAAGGTGGGTTAGAGGGACTTGGCGGTTCACCTTCTAAGTGTATTCTTTCTTTTTTTACACCAAAACTCACAGTAGGTATTGCTGATAAAAGAGATTTTGTGTATGGATGCATAGGGTTTTCGTATATATTCTTTTTAGGGCCTATTTCAACAATACGTCCTAAATACATAACGCCTACCCGATCACTTATATGTTTTACAACACTTAAATCATGAGAAATAAATAAATAAGTGAGATTAAATTCATCTTGAAGATCCATCATTAGATTCAGTACTTGCGATTGTACCGAAACATCAAGTGCCGATACTGGCTCATCTGCAATAATGAATTTAGGATTCATGGAAAGTGCACGCGCAATTCCGATTCGTTGTCTTTGTCCCCCGGAAAATTCATGTGGGTATTTTGTTAAAGCTTCTTTTGGTAACCCTACCTTTTCAAGTAAATCCAGTACCTTTTTAGTTCGTTCTTCTTTATTAAGTATCTTCTGAACAGCTAAAGGTTCGCCAATTAATTGATGAACACGCATTCTTGGGTTTAGAGATGCAAAGGGGTCCTGAAAAACCATTTGCATATTTTTTCTATGTTCCGTAAGTTTTCGAGAACTCATACCAACAAGATTATGACCTTCAAATATAATTTCACCTTCTGTAGGTTCCATCAATCTGAGAATCGTTCGGCCAAGAGTCGATTTACCCGATCCAGATTCACCTACGATTCCAAGCGTTTCTCCTTTGTAGACGTGAAAACTAATACCATCAACTGCTTTGATAGATCCAGCTTTTTCTCTAAAAGAAACTTTCTTTACAGGAAAGTGTTTTTTCAGGTTTTTAACTTCTAGAATTCTTTCTTTATCAATCACACATATTCACTCCTTGTTCCTCATAAAGGTGACATCTGACTTTATGAGTAGAGTCAATATTTATGAGATCAGGGTTCACCTCATGACATATTTGCATGACACTTTCACAACGCGAAGCAAATCTACAACCTTTTGGGAAGAGATGAGCCGGCGGAACTGTTCCAGGAATGGACTCCAATCTATCCAAGTCAAGATCTATATTGGGGATTGTTTTCAATAAGGCTGTTGTATAAGGATGTTTTGGTCTTAAAAACAAATCCTCTACAAATGCTTCCTCAACAATTTGACCTCCGTACATGACAAGAACTCGTGACGCCACTTCCGCAACAACACCCAGATCATGAGTAATTAATAAAATAGAGGAATCCAATTTGTTTTTCATTTCCATCATCAGTGTTAAAATCTGTGCTTGTACCGTTACATCAAGTGCCGTAGTTGGTTCATCTGCAATTAATAGTTTTGGATTACAAGACATTGCTATCGCTATCATAACCCTTTGTCGCATTCCTCCTGATAGCTGATGAGGATATTCTTTAATCACTTTGTCAGCTCGGGCAAAACCTACAACTTTTAATAAATCAGTTGCTAATTCATAAGCAAGACTCTTTTTGATTTTTCGATGCCTCATGATCGATTCAACAATTTGGCTTCCTATCGTGAAAACTGGATCCAGCGAGGTCATCGGTTCTTGAAAAATCATTCCAATATCATTTCCACGAACTTCACTCATATCATCCTCAGACAGCGTCAGCAACTCTTTACCTTCTAAAAGAATGGAGCCTTCTAAAATCTTTCCAGGCGGACTCGGAATTAACCTCATAATGGATAGGGACGTTATGCTTTTCCCACTTCCGGACTCTCCAACCAACGCGACGGTTTCACCTTTATAAATTGAAAAGCTCACATCGTCAACCGCTTTGGCGTATCTACCTTTTCCAATATCAAAGTACGTTTTCAATCCTTTTATATCCAATAATATAGTATCCAAAGGTTTTATTGAAGATTCTTTTTCCATTTGTGGATTATGCATACGTTCACCTCTTTAGCTAATACTACTACTTACTTTATTATTCACTAAACTCTAGACATGAACTGATTTTACGTTAGATTTTCACATTAAGAAAGCGTAACGCAGCATCTCTATAAATAGCAGTTGTTACAGCCAGCTCTTCAATATCAATATACTCATTAATTTGGTGCGGAATATCTCGATCACCAGCACCAATCGTTACAATTGGGATACCATGCATATGAAGAAAAGTTCCATCAGTCGCCCCCGGTACACCATTATATATCGGTTCTTCTCCTGTAACCGATTGAACCGCTTCGTATATTGCTTGTACAACAGGATCTTCTTTTGGTGTAATCGTCGAGGGTCGATTGTCTAATATGGTCAATTCCGCATTGAAATCTGCATCGTTTTTCTTTAATTCATCCATAATAGTGTTGATTTTACTGACTAATTCATCATGATCTTGCGCAGGAACGGTCCGAATATCAAGTGTCATCATGCATTGTCCGGGTATCACATTAATCTGTGCATCCCCTTTCGCGGGTGATTGTATAATTGTAGGAGTTATGGATGGCCACTTTAAATATGGATCTTCACCAAAACGGTCCTGTTCTGTCTTCTCTAACTTTTCCAATTCTACTATAAGCCTGGCCAATCGCCAATTAGGATTAATGCCGCTCCACGAAATTGCTCCGTGAGCCATCTTTCCGTAGATATCTACTCGTATACGCAAAGCGCCTCGTTGGGCGATGCAAACGTTATTTTCCTCGGGTTCACAAATAATGGCTCCATCTACACCATCTGCCCAACCTTGTTGAATGAAGTGTTTAATCCCCAACATTAAGCCTTCCTCATCTACTGGTATGCAAAGAATGATTTTTCCGGAAAACGTTTCTTTATCTTGCATAAGTGAATGCACAGCCGTAATCATGCATGCTAAATTCCCTTTTGTATCATTCGTACCCCTACCATACATGCGCCCATCTACAATCTCCGCCTCAAAAGGGTCGTGTGTCCACAGATTTATATCCCCCTCCGTTACAACATCTGTATGTCCTTCAAACAGAAGCGTTTTACCAGGTTTTCCTGAATCGACTATACCAATTACATTAGGCCTACCTGGAACGACTTCTTCGATATACGTTTCAATCCCGATATCTCTTAAATACTGTGCAACGTATAAGGCAACCTTAGTCTCGTTAGCTTCGGGATCGTTTTCACGGTAAACGCTCGGAATACGAACGAGTTTTGTCGTTAATTTAATTACAGCTTCCCGATCACGTAAATATCTTTCTTTCTCTACTTTTGTATGCATTCAATCTCCCCCACTATTAAGTCTTCCCTTTTAAAAATAACGTTCTTGTCCAATATACCTTGGACTAAATAATAACAATATATTGATTAAAAAGAAACGTTAGAACGATAATTGCGAATACTCTATCCAAGGACTTATTTATTAACCTTTTTTAATTCAAAAAAACACCTGAATCTCCTAATATAATCAAGGGATCAGATGTTTTTGTAGGTTTACAACTTATCGGCTTTTCACTAATAAATCTACTGCTTCTTTCACGATATCTTCTTGTGTTCTTGAATCTGTATCATCCATTTGTTGAATGCACTCAACAAGATTTGTACTTACAATAACACCCATCGTACGGTCAATCGCAGAGCGAACTGCCGATAATTGAGTTACTACTTCTTTACAATCCTTATTCTCTTCCATCATTCTTAAAATGCCTTTTACTTGTCCATCAATTCGCTTTAATCTATTTTTAACTTTGTCATCATACTCCACAACTTTCAACTCCATTCCTCTAATACTATACACCTATTATATACCCCGTCAGGTATGAAGTCAAAGAGGATGAGTCTTTGTCCAAACATAAGAGCGGCATATTTCGTCAAATTGTGGTATACTATTACTAGACAATTGGCACGAAGTAGTTTACGATTGGTTGTTTCCAATTCTTCGTCTATTGTGGCTTGGATTCTTTCGAAGCTATTTATATGTAGATTTTGAAGAAAAGAATATACAATAGGGGGAATTCAAATGGCTTTTCCACGTAAGGAAAAACAAGTATCCGATTTTGTTGCAGCACGCAGAATCGATGAAGAGATTTCATTTGTCCGTAATGATCATGAAGTTAACGGTACAATTTACAAAATCTTAGAGAACTCCGTAATTGTTGCAATTTCAGCAAAGGATGCCGAGATTATTGGAGCTCCTTCCAATATGACAGTTGTTTCACATAAAAATTATTCAGTCGTATAAGAGCCGCCCTGCACATCAGATAATTTCTGGAGTGTAGGGTTTTTTTATTTGAATAATACTTCAGAGAAGGATTTATAGTTTAGTGTCACGAATGGTATTAATTGAAAGGAGTTTTTAGAATGGTTCGACGAATCCTCATTACTACAATTATTACTATGGGCATTATTTATATATTTTTCATTCCAAACGATCCTGTCAGCTTTAAAATAACAATGAAATTAATACCAATGGCACTTATTATTCTGTTTGCAATTACAACAAGGTCCATGGTTACCACTACATACAAGAAGATTATTATTTCAGGCTTACTTGTATGTATGGTTGCAGATGGTGTTATTTATTGGTTTCTTGCAGGCCTTGTAACATTTTTCGTTGGACATATCTTTTATATTTTCGCTTTCAGCCATGCCAGTAGAAAATCTGTACCCCGCTTTGTTGCTTTTCTTTTACTAGTATATGGCGTGGGTATGGCCATTTGGATTGCAGGCTCACAGTTTTCTATCGGGGAATACATACTTGGGAGTGCCATCATCGCATATATTTTCATTATCTTTTTGATGGGTTGGATGGCCATTCGCACGCGACTCAAATTAGCAATCACAGGTGCATTTTTATT
Organism: Sporosarcina siberiensis; assembly: GCF_042681925.1. Lineage (NCBI taxonomy): Bacteria > Bacillati > Bacillota > Bacilli > Caryophanales > Caryophanaceae > Sporosarcina > Sporosarcina siberiensis. The sequence goes on along the minus strand of NZ_JBHUGI010000021.1, from coordinate 67,328 downwards.
CATATTTTCGGATTCTGTTCTTGCAATTGATCGTTTTGTATTTGACGTCCCATACCGCGATGCCTTTGTTATGATTACATATTACGCGGCTCAGATTTTCATCGCTGCAAGTATTGGAAGTCGAGTGGTGAAGTATTCCGTTAACCGAAAGAATCTGATAGGATAGAATAGTTATTACATTTATCTTGGAGGTATTTAAATATGAAAGAACAATTAATTGAACGTTTAATTAGATATGCGAAAATTGATACACAATCTGATGCGAGCGGCACAGAATGCCCGACAACACCAGGCCAATGGGACCTTCTTCATTTATTGGAGAAAGAGCTCGCCGATATCGGAATGGACGATATTACACTAGATGAAAACGGATATTTGTTTGCAACTTTACCCGCGAATACAGACCGCGATGTACCGGTTATTGGGTTTCTAGCACATGTCGATACAGCAATGGATTACACTGGGAAAAATGTTTCTCCAAAACGGATTGAACAGTACGACGGTAAAGACATTCAATTAAATGAATCGACTTTAATGAGTGTTACCAATTTTCCAGAGCTTATAAACTATGTAGGGCACACTCTTATTACAACAGATGGAACGACACTTCTTGGTGCGGACAACAAAGCTGGTATTGCTGAAATTATGACCGCAATGGAATTCTTAATTCAGAATCCTGATATTAAGCATGGGAAACTGCGCATTGCTTTTACTCCGGACGAGGAAATTGGTCGAGGACCCCATAAATTTGATGTTGATAAATTTGGAGCTGAATTTGCATATACAATGGACGGCGGACCTTTAGGCGAATTACAATACGAAAGCTTCAACGCTGCCGGTGTAAAAGTTTCGTTTCACGGGACAAGTGTTCACCCAGGTTCAGCAAAAGATAAAATGGTGAATTCTATTTTAATTGCACAGAAGTTTCAGCAAGCAATGCCCGCTGATGAAATTCCGGAAAAATCTGAGGGTTACGAAGGCTTCGTCCACCTGATGGGTTTTAACGGCTCAATTGAAGAAACTACACTCAATTATATTATCCGCTATTTTGATACAGAAACATTTATGGCACGAAAGCAGTTAATGATTGAAACGGCCGATAAGCTCAAACAGGAATTCGGCGAACAGGCAGTTGCAATCGAAATTGAGGACCAGTATTTCAATATGAAGGAAAAGATTGAACCTGTTATGGAGATAGTAGATATTATTTCCGATGCTTTTAAAGCGCTTAATATCGAACCAAACATCGTTCCAGTTCGTGGTGGTACAGATGGTTCACAACTATCTTATAAAGGATTGCCGACGCCAAACATCTTCACAGGTGGTGAAAATTACCACGGTAAATATGAATATATTTCTGTAGATAATATGGAAAAAGCAACTCACGTTATTATAGAAGCAGTTAAACTCTTCGAAGAACGCGCGTAAATATTTGTAAAAATAAACAGAAGCCGCTTGAAGGAGTTTTCAAGCGGCTTCTGTTTTTAAATTTCATACAATATCCTTATATCAATCCCGATCATACAAACCTATGATTTCCAATGCTTTTTCCGTTATTGAAGTATCGATTGCTTTGTCAAAATCGACGTCTCCTCGTATTGCTCCATTCGCTTTGTATGAATCATATTGTTTATGGATGTCATCGATAAACATCTTTCCATCAGGATCTAATCCCGTAACATAAACTTTTTTCCACATTTCCGCATCCTTCATTGCCGTATGCTTCATCATGATTTCAATAACTTCATCTAGTCCTTCACCTTTAATAAATGCATCATTGTAATCCCGCACACCTTTTAAATACGCAATCATAAATCGAAGTGAAACTTCTTGCTCAACATTCATGAAGTTCGGTGATCCAAGAACTAAGGCAATCTGGGATTCCGGCGCATAATCGGTTGTATCCCCAAATCGAACGTGAAAACCAGATTCGACACCCGTTGTAATCAATGGTTCAATATTGAGTGCCGCATCAATCGCACCTCCATCAATTGCACCGAGCATCGAACCGAAGTCCGACATCAGAACAAACTCGACATCATCTTCTGTGAGTCCCGCATGTTTAAGCATTTCCTGATAAATATAACCGTCAATTGAATTGCGTGATGAAACGCCGATTTTCTTTCCCTTAAAGTCTTTATACTCTTTGATTTCATCAACCATATGATTTCCAATTACAAAAGAGAAGTAAGATTTACCTTCGTTGTTATGCCCTTTATCGGCAATGATTTTCACATCAATTCCTTGAGCAATCGCATTAAAGAACGACGCCGTTGAAACTCCACCTGCAATGTCCACTTCACCAGCAGCAAGAGCTGGTAACATTTCGTCACTATTATTAAACTGAGCAAATTTTACATCGATATTATAATCTGCAAAATAACCTTTTTCAGTAGCGATGTAAAAACCAGCACCTGAAGCAGCACCGTCTTCAGCAATTGTTACAGTTACGCGTTCCGCTAGAGGCGCCAAATCACCGGAAGGATTGGAAACTTCCACAACCTCAGGCTTGTTTTCAATAGGCTTTACTTTTACTGTTTCTTTCGGGGCACAAGCACCAATAACTAGAGCCAAAACAAATAGTGGAATCAACCATCCTTTTTTAAGCAACTTTGCCATGGGACCTCTCCTTTTTTATTCCTCATCTTGTCTAGACCGCTGCACTTCTTCTTGTAGATGCTTCCATATCTCAATAAATTGTCCAGCTAAAATCGGGTTTTTCCGTATATCTTCCATCTTTCGGGGTCGGGGCACATCAACGTGAATTTCTTGTATAATTCTTCCGGGCTGTGAACTCATAAGGAGAATTCGGTCGCTTAGGAGCAGGGCCTCATCAATACTATGAGTAATAAAAAGGACTGTTTTCCCGGTTTCTGACCATATCGATAACAGTTCTTCCTGTAATATAAACTTATTTTGTTCATCTAGCGCAGCAAACGGTTCATCCATTAAAAGAATTTCTGGATCGTTTGCAAATGCCCTCGCAATGCTCACTCGTTGCTTCATTCCGCCTGACAATTCTTTCGGGTAGAGTGTTGCAAATTTATCCAATCCGGTCTTTTTTAAATAATACATTGTTCGTTCTTTAACAATATCTTTAGGTGTATGTCGCATTTTTAGGCCAAATTCGACATTCTGTTGAACCGTCAACCATGGAATAATGCCACGTTCTTGAAAAACCATTGACTGAAGAGGTCGGCCCCCCTCATCCGTAGAAATCGTGAATTCACCGATACTCGGTGTTTCCAGCCCAGCAAGTATTCGTAAAAGCGTTGTTTTTCCACATCCACTTGGACCCACAAGACAAACAAATTCACCGTCTGCGATATTCAACGTGATGTCATCCAAAGCTGTAACGCTGCCTTGCTTTTTGTAGAAAGCTTTCGTCAAATTATTTACTGCAATTTTTGTTTTTCTGCTCACTTATTCACCTCCACGGCAACATCTTTTTCTGAATTGCGCGAAGCAAGAGTGAAAACATATAACCGAAAAATGAAATGAGAATGAGCCCAACATACATTTCTTGAAGGAGAAAGGCTTTATATGAAGTCCATATTAAGAACCCAATACCTGACGTGGCCCCCATCATTTCTGCGGCAACAATTGTTAAAAGTGCAATCGCCTGCCCCATTTGAATCCCTTCCAACATAACCGGTAAAGCGCCAGGCAATGCAATTTTCATGAAAAAGTTCACTCTTCCCGCACCATAATTTTTCGCTACGTCTAAATAAATAGAATCGATATTAATAACACCAGCAACTGTATTTATTACAACTGGAAAAAACACACTACCTGCAATCGTCACTACCTTCGATAAATCCCCGATTCCAAATAAAATGATAATAATCGGAAGTAAAGCGAGTGTCGGTATTGGCATAAGGGCCATTACAATTGGAGAAACAAAATGTCTAATTGGTGAGTATAGGCCCATAAGCAATCCGATAACGATACCAGGTATTACACCAAGCAGGAATCCAACCAATATTCTATACAGTGAAACACCAATATGTCCGGCCAACTCGCCGCTCGTTAGTAATCCGTAAAATGTTCCGAGTATAGAGGAAGGTGGAGGGAAGAATCGAATATCAATCAATCCAGACCTCGACAAAAATTCCCACAATAAAAGAAGAAATAAAGGCGAAGCGAATGTTAACATTCTTTTTAAACGTTCATTTACTTGCCTTTTTTTCCATTCACGCTGTTCTACCTCGAATGGATCGTGTCGAACAGCACCTTTATCTTTACTCAATGGTCACCACCTCTTCATATAAATTGTATGTGAAAGTGTAGGCAAGTGTGTTGGGCGGACGACATATAATTAAGACGTTTCGACAGTTTTCGATTTCGATTTCATAACTCTTGCAGCCCGTTACCCACTTAAATCATTTCGATAAACCATATTTAACAATAAAAAAATCGCCCTACAAACCTTTACTCTAGGTCTGTAAGACGATCTTTTCTATTCAACTTTAGTCTTGCCAAGAACTCATTCCGCCCTTAACATTCGTAACGCTTGTAAATCCATTTTTCTTCAATATGCCCGCTGCTTGGGAACTACGCATCCCGCTTTGACAAATTACGAACGTCTCTTTTGTTTTATCTAAACCGTCTAATTTTGTACTCAGCGTATTCAAAGGAATGTTTTTAAACTGGCTTATATGTCGCCCTTTGTATTCTCCAGGTGTTCGGACATCAATAAATTGTTTTGACTTATCCTTCAAAATACCTTTTAAATCTGCTGTAGTTATGGATGTTACACCTTTCGCCGGCTTCATCTTCCAAACAACTAACCCTACTACGATTATTACAAGTATCCATTCCATCATTTATTCCCCCCATTTCAACGAATCGTTTCGTATGCTGTTTGTTCATATTTTGCGTAACCGCCTGCCATTTGCTTCACAGTTTTAAATCCACGAGCTTTCAATATACTCGACGCAATCGCTGATCGTACACCGGACTGACAGTGAACAAGTAACTCTTTATCTAAAGGTATTTCCGTGTTTCTTAATTTACCTAAAAAGAGATGATTTGCATTAGGTAAGTGTCCATTTTTCCACTCAATGTCATTTCGAACATCGATAACGAATGTATTGTCATTTTTCATTTCATCATTAAATTCATCTACAGTTATCGTTTCGTATGTGTGCAACTCTGCATCCGCTAGAATTGCAGGATTCACAAATGCACGAATTCGATCTAAGCCAATCGATTGTAGTGTTGTTTTAATTTCCTCATGATGTTCCTCGTCAGCAATAACAACCAGATTTTCGTCATACTTTGCAATCCATCCCATCCAGTTTGCAAACGATTTATTCAAGGGAATATTAACAGATTTTGTGTATAAACCTGCCTCAGCAGTTTTTGCTGGTCTTGTGTCAATTACTAGTACCTTTTCCTCTGATACAACTCGATTTAATTCATCAATCGTTTTGATTAATTCTATAGTCTGCTTCTGTAAAACTGTTGGTCCAACTTTATTTATTCTCTTCATTTCAGCAAAATAAACCGGAGCTTCGGGCTGTTCATGAAGTAATTCTTTGACAAAATCTTCTTCATCGTCAATTTGAAGTGCCCAATTAAATTGTTTTTCATATCCTACTGTGGAGATAGGTACCGAACCGAGTGATTTACCACATGCAGAACCTGCACCGTGACCTGGCCAAACAATTACATGGTCTTCCAATTCACTAAAACGTTTAAGTGAACGGTACATATCACGTGCACCACTTGTAGCCGTACCTTCCTTCCCTGCGACAGCTTCAAGTAAATCTGGACGTCCTACATCCCCAACAAACACAAAATCTCCTGAGAAAATACCCATTGGTTTAGTTGCACCGCCACCGCGATCGGTTAAAATAAACGATACGCTTTCAGGGGTATGCCCCGGTGTATGCCATACTTCAAAGTCAATGTTACCGATTGAAAACGTTGACTGATCTTTCACTAGATCTACATCAATACCGTCCGTGTAACCGTATTTCCACTCTTCGTCGCCCTCATCAGATAAGTACAACTTAACACCGTGTTCTACGGCTAATTGACGTGCACCTGATACATAATCTGCATGAATATGTGTATCTGCCGCTGTAGTAATGCGAAGGCCCTCTATTTCAGCATCTTCAATAATATGATCAAAAGAACGTGGTGGGTCAATAATAATAGCCTCACCTGTACGTTGACACCCTATCAAATATGAATTTTGTGCCAAGTTTGGATCCGTAAATGATTTAAAATACATATAATTTGCCCCCTATATATTCTTTCACCAAATATACCATGAGGGGTATAAATTCGCAACAATTTTGTTCGAGAAAAAAAGCGCCCTTATAAAGGACACTCGTTTATTACTATTTAAAGAAACCCATTTTTCTTCGCTTCAAATTCTAATTCTTCACGAAAGGCTGGGTGTGCAATTGCGATAAGTGATTTTGCCCGTTGGGATAAAGACTTACCGTATAAAGAGGCGATACCGTATTCAGTAACAATCGTATCTACATCATTTTTGGACGTCGTAACTACTGACCCTGGTGTCAACAGTACTTTAATCCGAGATATGGTATCGTTTTTCACTGTCGAGTGCATGCAGATGAAGCCTTTTCCATGTTTCGCTAAGTGTGCACCACGTGCAAAGTCAGCTTGTCCACCTGTCGAAGAATAGTACCGTCCTCCAATTGTTTCGGAAGCACATTGCCCATATAAATCTACCTCTGTCGTCGCATTTATCGACACAATACGTTCTTCCCTCGCAATTTCTCGGGGATCATTAACAGTACTGACTGGTAAAAACTCTATTGACGGATTTTCATGAATGAAATCATATAGACGTTGTGTTCCAAACGCAAATGCAGCAACAATTTTTCCTTTATTAGTAAACTTTTTAGTGCCATCGACAGCACCCGACGCAACGAGGTCCACAATACCATCTGTAAGCATTTCCGTATGGATTCCAATATGACGACGCGATGTTAATAAACTCATGACAGCGTTCGGGATTGCTCCAATACCGATTTGAAGCGTATCTCCATCTTCTATATAATTTGTTACGATTTCTGCAATCTTATTATCCTTTTCGCTAACTATCGGCGTTTTCTCTTCGGATAACGGTAAATCATTCGTAACATAGCCAGCAATTTGACTACTGTGAATCTGATTTTCGCCGAAAGAACGCGGCATATGCTTATTGACTTCCAAAACGAATGGAACTTTACCAATGAATTCTGAAATATAATCCGCCTGTGTTCCTAAAGAGAAATAACCGTGTTTATCCATCGGAGAAACAACGGCCAATATCATGGAAAGTTTTGTCGTTTTTCTTAACATAGTAGGTACATTATGAAATAGATTCGGTACTAATTCAACTTCTCCAGCATGATATGCGCTACGAGTTGCACCGCTTAAAAAATACGAAGTATGGGATAAATGATTTTTCATTTTCCCCACTATATAGTCACGCTCCCGAAGAGCAAGCATTTGATGGATTTTAACATTCTGCAATTTCAAGTAGTTCTCTTCCAAAATATCAAGCAAACGGTGAGGCTCACCATTAGCAATCGGTATAATAATATCCGCTTCTTTATCTATTAATCGAATGAACTCATCGTTAGACAGTTCTTTAGTCAACTTATTCACACTCCCGTAATTTATCTATCCTTCATTATATAACAAACTGAGCGCTTGCTCAACAAACCAAGTTATAAAACGCTATAATAGAAGTATGTCAAAACTAACGAGCAACCAACTTATCCAATTAAATATGTATAGCGTGTACACGGAACCCCCTGAACAAAAACTATTTACATTAGAGACACTTCTCGGTGAACAGACATCCGATGCACTTGATGCCATTCAAATCGTCAGCGGAAGCCCAAATAAAACTGTTGCCGCATCTTACTTTATGCGTCGATTGGGCATGTTTACCGCGATGCAGTTTTATAATTTGGCTACATACGATGAAGTATGGCAAGGGAAAAAGAGTCGACTAACTTTTGGCGCAAAAACAGAATTCGGAAACCTTGCAGTCAGTATATTTGCACACGCCGATGATTGGCAAGATGTAAGCGACAGCAATCGACAAGATGTGATTCGACATATTTTGTTAGATGAATGTGCGGACGTTATTCAGCAAATCCGAACCGTTTCTTCCGTTTCATCCTTAACTTTATGGGAGAACATCTTCGGCTTTCTTCTATGGCAATACCACGTTCTTTTATCAGATCCAAGCACTGCTGATGCAGCACGAGTAGACCTAGATTTACTAAAGAATGATGCGCTTTGGGAAGGCATAGCAGCACGTTCCCTATTCGCCGTTTACTTAAACGGACGTGATCCTTCTGCACTTCTCAACACTCAAGTTCGAACAACATGTTGCTTTTCAAAAGATGTTCCAGGTCTGATGCAGTGCGGATTCTGTCCATTAAAGTAAGGACATTCCTAATCTTTTCGATAGTTCATATACCAAATCTTTACTGAGTAAATCGTACCCATTGCAGCTGAACCATAGAAAAAACCCATAAATATTCCGGCAGGTAAGCTGCCTCTATGACTAATGAATATAGAGATAAGAAGTCCGGTTGCTGTCGCAACTGTTGAAAACCAGCTTTCAGAGAGTTTAAAAACAGTCTTTAAGATAATTATTATTAGCAAAATAACCGGTATAGCCCAAAAAGCATCCCAAACGTTTGTATGAATTGTAGGAAACTCATTCGTCATGGAAAACATCCTTTTCTTATTAGGTTATCCACTTTGAAAGTACTCATTCATATTTCGATAAGAGTAAGTGTACAGTGTTTACACAGAAAATTTTATAGTAACAAAAACCCGCTAAAATGAATCTAGCGGGTTTTTGTCTGTATTCCTTTAAACACTTTTCGTTGCCGCTTCCGAGATTTGTTTTCGGGTTGCGTAGATGTTTTTCACAACTGCTTTACTAACTGCGTACGTTGGTATTGCAATAATAATTCCAAGAAAGCCAGCAATATTTCCTGCAGCCAAAATTACAGTGATAACTGTTAGTGGATGAATATCAAGTGTTTTCCCCATAACGTTTGGCGTAATTATATTACTATCAATTTGTTGGGCCGCAAGTGTAATCAATCCTACCCAAATGGCCAGTTTCGGATCCTGAACGAAGGCGATAATAAGCGCTGGAATAAACGCGATCCATGGCCCAATAAACGGGATTAAATTCATAAAGAGAGCAAATATGGCAAGTAATAAAGCGTACTCCAAACCTATAATAGAATAACCGATGAGCAGCAGCATTGCTAGAATTGCACTTATTAAAAACTGTCCTTGGATATATGAACGAAGAACTGAATCAATGTCCCCTAGTGTTTTCTTTATCCACTCACGTCGGGTACCCGTGAAGAAATTGTAAATAAAGGGGCTCAGTTTCTCATGGTCTTTCAGCATAAAAATAAAGAAAAAAGGAACAAGCACAAGCAAGAACATTGCTTGAAAGAAAGATTGTAAAAATTGAATAATCCATTTCCCAAACAGTACAGCTATCGACTGTAAGGAATTGGCGGCACTATCAATCGACTTTTGAAATTCCTCTGGTAAGTTCTCTTTTTCTTGCAAAACAGTATCTTTTAAAAGATTTATTTCTTTTGCAATCCTAGGTGCATTTTCAACTAAGTTATTCACCTGATCTGTCACAGGAGGACCGATGATTGCTACAAAGATCCAAGCAACTCCTATCAGACTTAGAAGAATCGCTAAAATACTTCCCCATCGCGGCACATTCTTTTTCTCAAGAACTCGTTGCAAAGGTTCTGTTATGTAATAAAGAACTCCGCCGAGTAATAAGGGTATAAAAATAACTTTGGCTATAATTACAAGAGGATCAAAAACCCATATAATGGACACGAAATACTTAATTATTAACAATGAAAGTAATATTCCTACTCCAACCTGAAACCATAATTTTTTCAGCAATACGCACACTTCCTTTACACACCATTAGTTTAAGTATACGTTGTTATACGTTTGGTGTCGATTAAAGTTTCATAATATTCATTCTCCGAAATATTAATTTTTCCAATAAAATAATCATCTTGGTTAGCCTTTCGTAACTTGGGCATATTATAACGAACCAAATTATAAATTGAAGGAGGACAAAAAGACATATGAATAAATTTGCAATGGCAGCTCTTGGTATTGGCGCAGCGTATTTAATGAGGAATAAGGATGCTCGTGGCAAACTTATGAAACAGTTTGAAGCCATGTCAGGACCTTCTTCAAAAAAAGAATCGGGTAACACATTCAATCCATCTTAAACGTTGAAAACCAAGAAAAACCGAGGCCTCATTTATGGGACCTCGGTTTCCATTTTAATTGCATTTCGACGCTCTGTGTATAGAACAATACGAATGCTTGCCTCATATAGTATAATCGTCGGAATTAATACAAGCAGTTGACTAATAAAGTCAGGTGGTGTTATTAAAGCCGAAATTAGACCCAATGTTACATAAGACCACTTCCTAACTTTCTTCATTGTATCCGCTGTTAATAATCCAATTGACGCGAGAAACATTGCAACGATTGGCAGCTCAAAGAGTAAGCCTAGAGGTATCGTTGTCATTAATAAAAAACTTGCATATTCATGAGCTGATACCATCACTTTGAAATTCATAGCACCTAAAGACACTAAAAAGTTGTAACTTAAAGGATTCACAACAAAGTACCCAAATGAAATGCCCATTAAAAACAAAACAAACATTACTGGGGAATAAAGGCTAAGAAATTGACTCTCCCGTTCATTTAATCCAGGCTTTACAAACTGCCAAAGAAAGTGACAGAGAAACGGTAATGCTAATCCCAAAGCTAACGCTGTTGAAATAGACATGTAAAACTTCACTACTTCTAACGGTCCAAGGACAATGAGTTCGTGCCCACGTGTTACATAAGGAAACCAGAAGTTTATCGTAGAAAAAACAACAATAAAGAAGAGCAGGAATACCACAACGCTTTTAACTAGTTGTTTTCTTAAATCCGCCAAATGATCAACAAGTGATGGATCAGATAACAAAGAATCTTCTTCCTTCCCATCCCCTGATTTCTCTACCAGATCCGTGTTTTCCGACAGCTGTATATTATTTTCCAGTTCTTCATTAAGTGGACTCATTGCTTGACGTTTGTACTCTTCATTTGGATCCATACTACCACCCGCTTATAAAAGTTCCTTTTTTGTCGATTCTTTAGGGACTGGTTCTTCGTCATCGATAATATCTCTTGCGGACTTCTTAAATTCAGAAAGCGTCTTTCCTATCGCAGATCCTACTTCAGGCAGTTTTCTTGGCCCAAACAGAATAAGCACAATGACTAGGATGATGATTAACCCTGGAACACCAATCGCTGCAATACCCCCCATAACACATGCCTCCTTTTTAAATGTATCTTCTTTGTTTATTGTTAATAGTTATTACTATCCTAAAGCATGGCGATTACTTCGTGGTTTCATACAAGACAACTGTGATATTTTCCAGAAGGAATTTGACTTGGATGATAAAGTAACAAACTAATCTTTTAACACAAACAAAAACAGACAGCTATCTAATTTGGAATTAGGTAGCTGTCTGTTTTTAGAGACTATTATGTATTCAGTACTGCGTAAGATGCTTTTCAAATCCAAGTATCGGAATGTGTTCTTCTATTATTTGAACTTCTCCGTACGGGATTTCAATAATAAATTCATCCTTTCCGTATGGACGAACATTAATCTTCTTCTGTACAAATGGATTATTCGTAACAAGTGCTACTGTTCCCGTTTCATCGTTGTATCCTTCAACAGCAAAACGATAACTCAAAATCATGACGTACGAAATAATTTCGTATGCATCCTCAAGTTCTTTCACATTTACTTTTTTAATGAAAATATTTTTATCCTTAGGACTTTTCACAAAACCATTTGATAACGCTAATTGATTTCTCGTTTTTAAGTAATATTGCCGTTGATAAGAAAAAAGTTCATATTCTTCATTATTCCATATCGCAAAACGGCCTTTTCTTATCATACTATCGCCCCCTTTTTAGATTTCCTAATATTCAGTATATTATATTTCGACATTTTTCGCAACATCGTTTAGATTCATTTTCTTAAGTCTTTCTCAGTTCCATATACCCGTATTATATTTCAGTAAATGTTTAAAACATTACTATAAGGGTAATTAATAACTAGAAAATAAAAAATGGAGGTTTTATAATGACGGACAAAGGATTCTCAGACAAGCTTAAAGGTTCAGTAAATAAAATGAAAGGTGAAGCGAAAGATCATATTGGTAACGCAATAGATAACACTTCACTGCAAGCTGAAGGTAAGCTTGATAAACTAAAAGGTCAAGCACAAGAAAAGATTGGCGATTTAAAAGAAAAAGCACATGACAAAAACAAATAACAAAAAGGAATCAACCTAAGACTAGGGTTGATTCCTTTTTGTTTTACAAATTCTGCGTATTGATTCGAGGAGTTACACCATCGCTTTCCTCGTTTAAATGAATATCCTCCATTTCCTGGCCACTACGATCTGGTTCTCTGCTGCTATCCATCCCTTCATTTTGTTTCCCTAATGCTTCGTCGATAAATAGTGCAATACCTCCATTCCTCACTTCATCAAAATATATTTCGGCTTCTTTTTCTGAAAAACCCATTTGAACGAGTGCCTTAAGAACCGGTTCGTCCCCACTTACATACACCTTGAAACGCTCTATCCAAGTGGCACCATGACCACCAATTAAATCAATACCCGTCTGACCATGTAACATAGACAAATTATCCTGTTCTCGTGAAACTGCAAACAAATCACTTTCCAAATATCCTTGTGCCAATAGTTCTGTTACTTTATTGAGCACACTATCGATTGAATGATATGTCCCGACATACTGCCTTTTTTCCATAAGAAATCAATTCCTCACATTCTATTTACTTTAATTTTAATCATTTATATTTCCATTAATTTACCCTTTCCAAAAGAAGAGTAAACATAAGAATCTTTTTCATGTTTAACTTTCAGAAAAGAGTGAAGTATACATAGACAATGAATCATAGATTAACAACGAAAGGGACGTGAGGAAAATGACGAAAAAGAAAGTATTCACAGAGCGTGATCGAAAAGATGCTGAAGGATCGTATATGGATAATCCCGAAAATTTGCGTACAGATAAAGAAAGTATTTACGATATGCATGAAGATTTACAAACTGTCGATTCCATACCTCTTGAAGACTTACGCATGGAATTAGAAGATGAAAAATTACACCATAAAACAAAAAATAGTTCATCAAGTGCAGAAAGATCACCTGGTTCTTAATAGAAAAAACGAACGTATGCTTAAACTGCATACGTTCGTTTTTTAATCTATTTTGATAAGATCTAATGGGGTTATAATTCCTAACAACTTTTCTTCAACTAGGCCGTTTTCGGTGATTAGTAGTGCATCTAGACGCTTACCTTTTACGACAGATTCTTTGAAAATTTCCTCCGCTTCATAAACAGATAGTTCTTTATTAATAAAGCGATACGTATTCTTTTTATTCTCATGACAATACATGTCGAGCAAAGTCGGTATTTCCCGGGAAATGTCACCTTTTGCATACTGATCTGCAAGCCAATACGTTATACCTTCAGACGTAATCAGCCCGATGAATTTTTGGTCTTCATAAATAGGGATTTGGTTAAACCTTTTTTCAAGAATAAGTTTAAGAACCTTATCTAGCGTATCTGACGCACGCAGTGTGTGAACTTTCCGTTGAAACATCTCGCCAACCGTTTTAGGCTTTGAGAGTTCCCTATCAATATACTCAATTAACTCAACAATATCATCATGAGGCTCTGCAATTGCATATTCTACTTCTGTTCGATGATGCACAATCGCATTACGTAAGCCAGCATATTCACGTAGATCATCTTCAAACTTCCTTACAATTGCATTCACTTTTTTTGCTCTATCAATTAATTTAAAAAACGGCATATAACCTGAAAATCCAATCGTTTTTTCCATAGATTTTTCAATTCGATTATAGGCCGTTAAAAAACGTTCTGAGTTCCGAATGCTCACGTGACTGACCCTCTTCCCCAAAAAATCAAATACCTTCAATAAGTACATCCTACTATAATTTGTATTGTAACCTAGATGTTATTTATAACATATTAATTGAATTGTGTGAAGTTCGTAAAAATCCCTGAAAATGAACCTAATGCCACTAAAATGATTATACCAACAATCCATAATGCAATCATAATTCCCGCAACTATTAAGTAAGCGCGTGCAAAATTACGTCTTAAACTCGTTGCATCGAAAGCCCATATGAACATCATGATAATGTTTACTAGAGGAATCATCAAAATGACAAACGTTAATATCCAAGCACCTACTGACATCTGTGGTGATACATGACTTCTCGAATCCATTACTTGTTTTTCTCCAAGTATCTCTGTTGCTTCCATAATTATCATCTCCATTCTATAAAATTTGAAATCTAGTATTCATACTATATGCTCAAGGTTAAGTTTAGGTTTAATTCTGAAAAATCGCGACTTTGTTTCTATATTCAAACTGTAGTTTTTGCTGAATTATGTTTTGACATAGTAATTCCAAATAGGATGAGTCCTATTATTAAAAGGATTGTCACAGAAATAGTCAACCAGAAATGCTGCATATTGATATCGCCTTGAAACCACTGAGCTGCATATAACGGCAGTTTCCAAGGCGAAATCCACCAATACCGGCCTAAAAGTGAATCTATAATTTGAAACACTAAAGTGATTACAATAGCAACACCAGCTGCAGCACCTGTTGGAAGCGATGCACTTAACACTAAAACGATTGTAACAACAAATAGTATCGAAAGACTATACGTAGTCAGAAACAGTAAAACATGTCGCACGTCTACTGAGTTAAAAAGCACTTCAATGTAATACCAGCTGGCCATAAATCCCAGCCATACACTTCCAAGAACAATGGCATTGATAACGATCCACTTACTCAAAAAGTAGCTCCAAAATGAAATTGGACGCACATACAATAGCGTAGCGGTTCCACTTTTTCGTTCACCTGAAATCGACCCCATAAAGGCAAGGATAATAACAAGCAGACCAATAAATTGGTATTGTCCTAGAAGGGATATGAAAATATCCTCTCCTTGTAACTCAGGCCAAATAAATTCTGCACCCTCAGGCATATTCCCTACGCTCTTCATGATTTCTGGAAGAAAGTGATTTGTTATTGGTTCCAAAATACCAAAAAGAATAAAAACGATTGGAATCCATACAATTTTATAGTTGCGAATGTTTTCACGTGCTTCTTTTTTTAGCAGTATACGAAAAGAATTCATTTAATCACCGCCACTCTCATAAAAATCTCTTCCAAGCTCACTGTTTGTCGTTCGACCTTTCGAACTTGAAATTTCTCGTTAGATAGCTTCATCAATATAGAAGACATTTCTACCTCATTTAAACGCACGTCTATAGACACAATCAATCCATCTACACTCGTATTCCAAGGAGACGTTCGAAGAAAACGCCGCACTTCTTCGATTCCATCAAATTCAATAATGACTTTTGGTTCTGCATAGCGGTTACGAACATCGCTAAGAGATCCTTGTTCGACAAGCCGCCCTTCTTTTAAGAAAAGAAGTTGATCTGTCATTTCTTCTGCATCATTTAATATATGTGTAGAATATAATATCGTTGTTTTCTGTTGCAATTCTTTAAGGAGATTCAGGATTTGGCGCCGACCGACCGGATCCAGCGCCGACACGGGTTCATCAAGAAGCAACAGTTGCGGCTTATGAACGATGGCTTGAGCTAGACCAAGTCGTTGTTTCATGCCGCCCGAGAACGTTCCAACTTTCTTTTTTAAATCACCATCTAAACCTACAAACCCCAATGTTTTTTTTGCCTCAATTGATGCATTTTTTGTTTCCACTCCACTTAGCATTGCGGCCATCTCAACAAATTCAAATGCCGAAAGCCACGGAAAAAACTTTGGATATTGTGGGAGAAATCCGATAATTGACCGGATATCTGGTGATGTATGATTATAGAATTTAATAGCACCTTTTGACGGTTCGACAAGCCCAGTGAGCATTGACAATGTTGTTGTTTTTCCAGAACCGTTTGGACCAATAAGTGCAGTTGAAGTGTTCTTAAGTAATTCAAAAGAGATTCCTTCTGTAGCTTTAAAATCACCATAAAACTTTGTTAAATCTTTCA
The DNA here is from genome assembly GCF_042681925.1 of Sporosarcina siberiensis. NCBI lineage: Bacteria > Bacillati > Bacillota > Bacilli > Caryophanales > Caryophanaceae > Sporosarcina > Sporosarcina siberiensis. The sequence continues at coordinate 51,117 of NZ_JBHUGI010000021.1, read as the reverse complement.
CCTGTAAAATTGGATTCAACTTTGTCGCCTCCCAAAAATGAAATACAGAATGGGTCCAATAAGATTACCGAGAACAATGATTATAATCCACATAATAAAAGGTCCATTCGTCCTTTGATTACGTATGATATCGACTAATGCCACAACCATTAAAACGAGTTGCAAAATAAGAATGGGTAAAATTAAATTCCAAGGAACATTTGCAAACTGCGACATACCCTCACAACCTTTCAATTGTAACTGATAATTAAATTATATCACAACTGTTCTATCATTCATATAACAGTCCTTATTTATTAATACATATAAAAACGACTTAGAAGGCATAATTATTCTGTTTATGACAGAAAAAACCTTCCCGATTTATAGGAAGGTTTAATTTTTATTCATCTATCTCTTCAAGATAAGGCAGTGCGGAAAGCGCACCTTGTTTCGTTGCACAAAGAGCACCAAGTTTGTTTCCAAATGCAATATAGTCAATCCATTCGTTACATGATGCGGGTTTTCCTTTTAAGTGGATTTGACGAAGAATACCTGCAATGAATGCATCACCTGCACCTGTCGTATCAACAGCCTCTACAGCCTCAACCCCTACATGTGTTTGTATTCCATCTATTACTACATATGCCCCTTTAGCCCCAACAGTAATGAGTACAACTGGAATGCCATATCTTTCGAGCTGTCTAATTCCATCTTCAATTGTTTTTGTTTCCGTCAGAAAAGAAAGTTCTTCTTCGGTAAGTTTCAATAAATCGACTTTACTAAGAAACGAACCAATTGTTTCACGACATAGCTCTTCATTCTTCCAACGCAGTGGTCGTATATTTGCATCGAACGAAATTAGTACGTCTGATTCAACCGCTAGCTCAACAGCCCTCTGTGTTGTTTCAAGTGCCGTTTGCTGAAATAATGTTCCCGATCCAAAATGAAAAATAGATGCTTCACGAAATGCTGCTTTTGTTAAATCTTCATATTCTACTTGGATATCCGGTGTTTCATCTATATATTTATGGAAGATACGCTCATTTGTTTCCCCCAAATGAATATACACACCACTGACACGTTTATTAGGGACAAGTACTGCATAATCCAAATTCACCCTTTCCTCTCGAAGTCTTTTACGGACAAATTCAGAGGCCGGATCATCACCAGTCACTGTAATGAAAAAACAAGATGCCCCTAGCCGCGAAACGCCTGCTGCTACATTTACTGTCGCTCCACCAAGAAATTTGGTATACGTAAGGTTTGTTTCATCGTTAGCTATATAATCGATGAACGCATCACCATAAATCAAGATTTGGTTTTTTACCGAATTAATCATCGTAGGACTCCTTGTAATTAAATTTATCTAATCATAGCATGACTAGCCTTTTTCTATAGCTAGTTCTATTAAAATATCTTATATTAAAATTTATTTGCACCTCCCGAAAACTTTCCTATCGTTTTAAGGGTATATATAGTAAGAGCGGTCAAGTTATCGTTGTCCGGAAAGGAGTAAGTGCCCTATGATGCAAGATGATTGGATTGAAAAAATAAAAAATGGAGATAAAGAATCGTTTCGACAGTTCTATGAGGCATATTCGAATTATGCAATTCGAACAGCTTCTGCAATTACAAGGAACACCGAAATGGCAAAAGATGCCGTACAAGAAACGTTCATTCGGGTCTTCCGTCAAATAGGGAGCTACAATCCTGATTTACCATTCGATCCGTGGTTTTACAGAATCTTAACAAATGAATGCCTTCGATTATTAAAAAAAGAAGCTCTCCTATCCAAAGGAGGACATATTAATCTTGAAAATGATCCAACACTTGTAGAGGAATCTTTTGATCAGTTATCCGATTTGTACGAAACGATTCAAGCCTTAGACGATTCACATAGAATCCCTCTTATTTTAAAATATATAAAAGGATTTACTGAAATCGAAATTGCGAACATTTTAGGGTTAAATCACAATACGCTAAAATCACGGTTGTTCCAAGGTCGGAAAAGACTAAAAGAACAGTTGGAACGAACTGGCGAGGAGGGTGAGAAATGAGTAATTTGGATGAGCAAATCGCTAAAGATCTAAAAAGACATATAGAAGAAGATGTGTCGCAGTTACAAGATGAAATATGGTCAAATTTAGAAAACGAATTATTTAGTGAAGAATCCACTAAAGGAGAGGATGTAAAGAAAGTGAATAAGAAAAAGAAAAATCGGGTTATCCCTATAATTGCTACAGCCGCTGCAGCCATCGCCATTGCATTCTCTCTACAAACAGAACCTGGAATGGCCTTTGTAAAAGGTATTAAAGATATGTTTGTCCCAGAAAAAGAAATCATTCAAAACATCGAAGGAACAGACGAACCTACTGACGTTAATCTAAATGAAGGAAAAGACTCAGAATATGTCATTTATATCGATGAAACACGTTACAAGATGATACCTGGTGAAAATTCAGATATAGTAACCACAATTGAACCTCTTCCAGAAAAATTTCCGGAGGTTACTATGGAAATTAAGCAAGTTGCAGATGAAAAACCAGAAGATCTTGTAAAGAAAATAGAAGCGGATCTGAAAACAGATTTTCCAGAGCTACGTGAAATTGAAACAGTCACTGAGCCGGTCAAAGGATTTCTACTACACGGCTTGAACGGAAATAACTGGGATTCCGTTGTTGTTCACCTCTATGTGATCAGCAACGGAAAAGAAGGAAGTTACGTTATTAGAGAAAACTACTTCCTTGAAGCCGCCGAGGGTCACGGCGCAAGATTCCATCATATGCTCGAAAGTTTTGAAATTGTAGAGTAATACTTGTGCAAGGGATTGTTATAACAATCCCTTGCTTTACTTTTGTGTTTGAATGCATATTTACAAGGTTAAAAGGGTATAGATTAATATATTGCCTTTTATGGTAATTTACTATTTTAAAAGGAGGATATTAAATGGAAAAGGACAAAGTAATCGTTCTATTCGATTATCTCATACTCTTTACATACTTGATTTTCATTGTCTTTATATGTCTCCTCTTAACGCGTTTTCTTATTAGAAGAAATGTGGACTACTTAGTTTGTCTTTTGGCTGTTGCTTCCATTACCCTATTTAGTAGTCTTGCAATTTTGAAGTTCGGTTATGAAAATTCTGGTGATGCTCCATTCTTTCAAATAGTAATGACTGCCTCACTCATACTACTTACTTTACTCTTTGTCGCTATTATTATAAAAAATATATGGCCTGATAAATATGAACAAGTAGTACCCAAATTTCAATTTATGCAAAAAAAAGAAGAAAAAGCTCCTCACATGAATAAGTGAGAAGCTTTTTTATTTAATGCTATGTTGAATTGTCGACATTAAAACGTATACTAGTATGTAGTGTGAATTTATAGCATAAGTAAATAGATACTAGAAAAAAACATCATTCGTTTATAAGGAGCTAAAAGAAATGACAAACTCAATCGAAATCATAACAGATGCTTTAAAAAAAGTTCTTAAAGACGACCAAGTAACAGTCAATACAACGGTTCGCGAACTTCACGGACGCGACGAATCGTACCATGCTCAGCAGCTCCCAGATATTGTTGTGTTTCCAGAATCGACGCAAGACGTAAGCAATATAATGATTGTTTCAAAATCACACCAAATTCCTGTCATTCCTTTTGGACTTGGTTCAAGTTTAGAAGGTCATGTTATCCCTTTGAAGGGTGGAATTACAATTGATTTCTCTTTGATGAATCAAATATTAGAAGTTAAAGAAAACGACTTCCTCGTTACCGTTCAACCAGGTGTAACGCGTACTCAGTTAAACCAACGATTGAAAAAACATGGCTTGTTTTTCTCAGTAGATCCCGGAGCAGATGCAACTCTTGGCGGAATGGCTGCAACAAATGCTAGCGGAACGACTTCTGTAAAATATGGTGTGATGCGAGACCAAGTCCGTGATTTAGAAGTTGTTATGGCTGATGGTACAATCATTCATACGGGGAATTTAGCTGCAAAATCTGCATCTGGATATCACTTAAACGGTTTATTCGTAGGGTCTGAAGGTACACTTGGTTGTTTTACCGAATTAACTCTTCTCGTTCATGGAATTCCAGAACATATTACAGCTGCTAGAGCATCTTTCCCTACAGTAAATGACGCGGTTGAAGCTGTTGTTTCTATTTTACAAGCTGGAATTCCCATTGCACGTGTAGAATTAGTTGATGAACCTTCAATGAAACAGACAAATATTTATAGTGAGACAAATTATATAGAAAAACCTACCCTTTTCTTGGAATTCCACGGTAATGAAGCGGGATTGAAATCAGATGTTGATTTTACAACGATGATTGTGGCAGACCATCATTGTGAAGGTATTGAGTTTGAAACAGATAATGCTGGAAGAAATAGACTTTGGGAAGCCCGTCATAACCTGGCTTATGCTTTTATCCATGGATATCCGGGTAAAAAAATGATGGTAACGGATGTATGTCTTCCGATTTCAGAACTTGCAGGTGCCGTTGAATATGCACGTGAAATTGTTCACGAACTCGGATTAATCGGCGGCATTGTTGGTCATGTCGGAGATGGAAACTTCCACGTATTATTAATGATGGACATGAGTGATTCCGAAGAAAGAGCAAAAGCCGATGATTTAAATGAACGCATTGTATTGTACGCTCTTGAACGTGGTGGCACGTGTACAGGTGAACACGGCGTAGGTATCGGAAAACAGAAGTACCAAGAACGTGAACATGGAGCTGCTTTGCTTGTAATGGAAAAAATTAAAAAGGCACTAGACCCGGATAATTTATTGAATCCAAATAAGATTGTGAAATTAGATTAAATGAATAGAGAATCCAAACCCATAGGTTTTGGATTCTCTATTTTTGAAGAAATTATAGAATGGAGTTCATTTTATGCTGAAAAACCGCCTTTATTATGAGGACCCCTATCAAAAGCAATTTAGAACAAACGTAATTAAAGAATCAAAAGATACAGAAGGCAACCCGTATGTCGTATTGGAAAACACCGCTTTTTATCCCACAGGTGGTGGACAACCTCATGATACCGGTTCTTTAAATGGAATTCATGTCGTTAATGTTGAAGAAGAGCATGGAGAAATCCGTCATTTCATAAAAGAAAGTCTTGAATGCGAAGATGAAGTAAAAGGTGAGATTGACTGGGAGCGAAGATTTGACCATATGCAACAACATGCGGGACAACATATTTTGACCGCAGCATTTGTAGAATTGTTCGATTTTCCCACTGTCAGTTTCCATCTAGGCCGCGAGACTGTTTCAATTGACATAGATGTAGAAAGTATTACCATTGAACAATTGAATGCAGCTGAATTATTGGCAAATGATATTATTTTAGAAGACAGGCCTATTGAAACAAAATGGATTTCTGAGGGCGAGCTTATCGATTACTCATTGCGAAAAGACGTTGCTGTTACAGATGAAATCCGACTTGTAATCATTCCAAACTATGATACGAACGGTTGTGGCGGTACACATCCTTCTTCAACTGGACAAGTTCGAATGATCAAGATTTTACATACCGAAAAACAAAAACAAAAAGTACGAGTGCATTTCGTTTGTGGTGAACGTGTACTTCAACAACTAGAACAAAAGAACCTAGAGTTAACAACTGCATCGAAGCTTTTAAGTGTTCCTGAAGCTGGCGTAGCTATCGCTATAGAAAAGCTATTGCAGACAAATCATTCCCATGAAAAAATGTTGAAAGAATCAAAAGAACTAATTTTAGCATATGAAGCAAAAGCGTTATTGACTACCCAAGAACATGGCGTTATAAAGGCAGTATACGAAAATCGAAACGCCCAAGAATTGCAAAAACTGGCTAGAGTTTTGGTAACTGAAACAGAAGATGTCTACATCTTTCTAGTTTCTGAAAACGAACGCCAATTGCATTTTGTCGCTGCACGTGGTGCTTTAAATTCCATAAGTATGAAACAGGTTTCTGCTAATGTGTTCCCTCTAATCGATGGAAAAGGTGGCGGAAGCGACGCCTTTGTTCAAGGCGCTGGAAAAAATCTAATCTCAGCAATTGAACTGCTAAGCGTGATGCAAGAATCCTTGAATTTAAGAACAAATAGTTAAATTTAAAAACGAAAAACCTTCCGACTTTTTGTCGGAAGGTTTTCACGTAATCTATGCAACAAGCTTATTTATTTTTACCAAGTACTTCGTCCCAATCGATTGTTCCATCATTCAATTGTTGACGAAGTTCTTTTGTCATTAAATCACTAGGACGACCGCCGTTCGGCCAATCTTTTGCGTGATTTTTGAACTCTGGTCGATCATGCGACAAGATATATGCTGATAAATCACTTGCTTCCTGGTCTGACAATGTATTTGGTGCTCCAATAGGCATATTGTTTTGAATATAACCTGCCATTTTAGACAATCGGGCAACCCCTGCACCGTCATTAAATGACCCTTTACCCCAAAGCTTTGGCCCAGTATTTGAACCGGTTCCAGAACCATCGCCTGCGTGACATGCGATACATGATTTCTGATAAAGCACTTCTCCGTCTGCTACACTCGGAATGGGCATATCATCAAGGTTACTTTGATGACGCCAAGGAAGTTCTGCACCAACAGGTATTCCTTCAGATATATACGTGAAATAGGCAACCATGGCGTCTAAATCTTCGTCATCTTCTGCAAACTTCTCTCCGTCCATACTACGGACCATACAGCCGTTAATTCGCTCTTCAAGTGTAACTATAGAACCCGAACGTCCAATGTACATTGGGTAAACAGCAGTCATACCAACAAGCGAAGATACTTCTTCTTCAAGTCCAGCTCCAGCGTGACAACTCGTACAAGATAATTCGTTGACTCTTGCCTCACCATCCTCAACAGTAGCTGCTTCAGATCGTAAAACGTTTGATGTGTCATTTGTTAGTTCATACCCTCTGAGAATTGCTTCTCCAAGCGGTCCTTCGGGTACATCGTCCATTGATGGTGGATTGTGTGCAATTCCAGCGACATCAGTAGATGGTGGTACGTTTTCAGTAGGCGTTTCAGGTGCCTGATCAGTTGTTTTTTTTGTGTTGCTCATCAATTGGGTTGCCATTAAGACAATCACTACAAGAGAAAAGGCAAACAGCAATCCTAGTGTAAAAGTTTTTGTACTTCTCATTAGAATAACCTCGCTTTCAATAATCCCTATTGTATTTCGACCTAAACTTACCATTTATCAGCGGCATAAGTCTACACGATATACCAATGTTACCCATTTGTTACTATGAGTATGTCTATTTAATCACAAGATACCTATCTTACTTGACTATTTCCGAGTTTTGTTCCTCTATCTCATACCAAGGATTTAAATGAACGAGTACTTCATCTACATCAGAATGCTTTTCCATAATTACTCTCTTAATTTCTCGTAATATGTCATGCCCTTCTTGAATTGTTAAATCACCTAGAATCGCCACTCGCAGGTCCACCAATATATAATGTCCGTGCTCTCTTGCACGCAACCGATCAATTCGTTTCACCTCTGGAATCGATAAAATTAATAAGGAAAAGTCCTCCAACTTCTCCGTACTAACGCTTTTTTCCATAAGAGTATCAAGCGCTTCAATCCCGATTTGGTAAGCAAGTCTAAATACCAATATGGAGACTATAAAACCAGCAATTGGATCTCCGTACGAAAGAAATGGAATCTCGAAAGCATCCCCTAAAAGCGCGAGACCAATACCAATAACTGCCGCGAGCGATGCATATACATCCGCAAGATGATCATATGCAGTCGCAATCAACCCTTTACTATTCGTCAATTTTCCTATTCTTATTGTATATATGTATAAAGCTTGCTTCCACACTAGCGAGAGAATTGCGGTGAGTAATGCTAGAAAACTGGCTTTCGCGGGCTCTTCAAAAATCGCAGATACAGCCTCAAAAGCAATGTAAATTGCGGCCAATGCCAAAATAATTGCCACAATACCCGAACCGACCACTTCTGCCTTACCATGTCCATATGGATGATTTTCATCTGCCGGACGTTTGGAAATGCGCATGGATGTGAGCGCTGCAGCAGATGCCACAACATCTCCCGCATTATGAAAACCATCGGCAAGCAATACCGGACTGTTAAAAAGAGTCCCAACAGTAATTTTTAGGATGGTGAGTAGTATATTGCTAATTAAACTAATCCAGACAGCTATTATTGAAGCATTTGGCTTAATTTCCTTACTCATAACACTCCACCTCCAAATTTATTCTTTCCCTCAGGCAACAAAAACCCTCGACTGATTCCAGTCAAGGGTTTTTGGGTTTTCATATTATGTTTACGTAAATTTATAAATGCACTCATAATTATCACTCACTAGTTTTTTGGCGTTCCATAAGCATACCATAATTGATTTCCAGATGCAATTCCTCAGGAATGAGCACCCTTTAACAATTAATAAGCCCTTGCAAACCACACGGTATGTTTGGATTCATTTCCACAATTAATGCATGCGGACTTCGTTGCTGGTGGGTTGAATGGGATGTTGCGCGTTGTGAATTTGGTAGTTTCTTTCACGTTTTCTTCACAGGCATCATCTCCACACCAACCCGCGAGAACCCATCCAGGGATTTCTTCGCTATCTGCAGAATCCGTAATATGTTTCGATAATTGTTCAAGTGAATCGATATGTGTATGAGAATGTGTTTCACGGAATGCCCGAGCTTTTGTAAGCAAGCGAGCTTGCATCGTCACTAATTCTTCTTCAATTCTAGCGACAAGCCCTGAAAGCTCCACTGCTTCTTTTTCGCCTTCATCGCGCGCTTTTATAAGTGCTTGATCTTTTTCCAAGTCACGTGGCCCTAATTCCACACGTACCGGAACGCCTTTTAGTTCCCATTCATTGAATTTGTATCCTGGGGATTGGTCGGAATCATCCAAACGTACACGAACCCCTTTTTCTTTCAATGAAGCAAAGATTTCATCCAACTTTTCCATAATTGCAGGATTCTTTTTCCACGGACCAACCGGAATGAGCACAACCTGAGTTGCGGCAACTCTCGGAGGTAATACAAGTCCTTGCTCATCACCATGTACCATAATGACAGAACCGATCAACCTTGTAGACGTTCCCCATGAAGTCGTATGCACAAATTCATGTTTGTTTTCTTTATTTAAATATTTTATATCAAAAGCGTTTGCAAACTTTGTCCCTAAGTAATGTGATGTTCCAGCTTGAACAGCTTTTCCATCTTTCATCATTGCCTCGATTGAATACGTATCTATAGCCCCTGCAAAACGTTCCGATGGTGTTTTTTGGCCATCGTATACCGGAATTGCTAAAAGATCTTCTACCACTTCTTTATAAATATTGAGCATTTGCATCGTTTCAGCACGTGCTTCTTCTTCATCTACGTGAGCAGTATGCCCTTCCTGCCATAAAAATTCAGACGTACGAATGAAGGGTAATGTTTTCTTTTCCCAGCGAAATACGTTCGCCCATTGGTTAATTAACACTGGAAGGTCACGGTAACTCTTTATCCAATCCGAATATAAGTGACCGATCATTGTTTCCGAAGTAGGGCGCAGTGCGAGACGCTCTTCTAACTTTTCACCTGCCGCCTCCGTAACCCAAGGAAGCTCTGGTGCAAACCCTTCGATGTGATCTTTCTCTTTTTGAAAAAAAGACTCAGGAATGAGCATCGGGAAGTATGCATTACGATGGCCTGTTTCTTTAAAGCGTTTATTCATTTCATCTTGAATGTGTTCCCAAATTTCATAGCCGTCCGGTTTAAAAGCAATACAACCCCGAACTGGTGTATAATCCATTAAATCTGCTTTTTGAATTGTATCAATATACCATTTTGAAAAGTCACTCTTTTGTAGATTTGTCATTGTTTTTTCCTCCTTATAATAAAAAAACACAAAGATGCCCTAATATAAGGACGTCTTTGTGTTATATGGACGTGGTACCACCTTAGTTCAGCTCAAATAAAATTAAGCCCTCTAATACGTTTTGTAACGAAAACGATTCGGTTATGTTGTCATAACGCCTCAGTGGAAGGTTTCAATAAGGAGTGGTGATATAGCTTTCAGCAATTCGCTATACTCTCTGTTTCACATTTCTTATTTACTCGGCCACATCAAAGATTTTATATTACTTATAATATACCAAATTCTCGCAGTTCATACAAACAGTATCGTTTTCTGAATGCTTAATAGGCATTGCTCTTTTAACCCTTACTATATATAATGGACGACATATTCAAGTACATATTCTGTGCACTATTGTTTCGTTTAGGAGACGTGGAGATGAACTATATTCAAAGAGGCACGCCCGAATTTAGTCGCACGAACTGGGCATTATTTGCAGCTGGATTTATTACATTTATGAATTTATATATTACACAGCCAATTCTCCCTTTATTTTCTAAAGAGTTTGATGTATCCCCTGCATTTGCAAGTTTATCCTTATCACTTACAACGTTTTCCTTAGCGGTAAGTCTTGTTATTGTCGGTTCTCTTTCAGAAGCATGGGGACGTAAACGTATGATGACGATTTCTATCTTCACAGCTTCTATATTAACTTTGGCTATTGCATTTTCACCCACATTTGAAGTGTTGCTCGTATTACGAATTATACAAGGCGTAGCATTTGCGGGTCTTCCAGCAATTGCAATGGCCTACCTGGGTGAAGAAATGAATTCAAGAGACCTTGGAATGGCAATGGGACTCTATATTAGTGGAAACTCCGTGGGTGGACTTGCCGGTCGTATTATTATGGGAACTTTAACGGACCTTTTCAATTGGCAAGTTGGAATGATTTGCATCGGAGTACTGAGTTTACTAATCAGCATATATTTCGTTACAGCACTGCCACAGTCCAAACATTTTAAGCCACAAAAACTACAGCTCGGCTCTTTAACAAGTTCACTTTTTTCACATTTAAAAGACACTACTTTGCTTAAGTTGTACGGAATCGGTTTTCTCTTGATGGCGAGCTTTGTTACGCTGTATAACTATATTGGCTTTAAATTACTCGCCCCTCCTTATTCCTTAAGTACAACAATTGTTGGTGGGATTTTCATCGTATATTTAGTCGGCACTGTTAGTTCGACATGGTTTGGTAACTTGGCAAATAAGCACGGACGTCAAAGGATATTGCTTTCAGGAATTGCTCTTATGCTTATCGGTTCTCTTATTACACTAAATAGCATATTGTTTCTCAAAATTATCGGAATTACCATTCTAACATTCGGCTTTTTTGGAGCCCATTCTATTGCAAGTAGCTGGGTAAGTTATCGCGCCAAACACGATCGAGCACAAGCTTCTTCCTTATATTTGTTTTTCTATTATTTCGGATCAAGTGTCGGTGGAACTGCAGGAGGGTTTCTTTGGTCCAAGTTTGGTTGGGAAGGTGTTATTGCGTTAATTACTTTTTTCCTACTCATCTCCTTTGTACTTGTAATACTTTTAAAGGCTCGTAATAAGAAATGAATATCAAACTCTTCGGGCAATCTGACCGAATGGTTACACATTCTTTGGATTTATTTTCGAAGTTAATGGACTTTAAAACAATAGTATTATTCCATCTTCAGACTAATTAAGATGAGGATAATCCCAGAAAAAAGAAAAACCATACGGATGATAGATATCTTTTCTGCCAATCCTAATAGCGCAACTCCCGTTGTAATAATTAACACAACAGGGCCCACCAGAGCCAGTAAAGTATTGATATAAAAAGCTTTTTCTAAATCATTAAATCGGTACATCAACAGTGCTGCTGTGATATCTACACTTCCTGAAAAAATCCTCAATATAATTATCGTCAAAAGCGCTTTTTCAATCAAAAAAATCCCCTTCCCCTTCTGGTGTCTTCACTTAAACCACAGTAAGGAATAAGATTATCTATCCCATGCCACTACCTTAAGTATATGAATACATTGCCACTATTATGGTTACACGCATAACTGAAAAAATAGAGGCCACTCAAAGCAAAAAGTCTCACTCAGTTGGATGTACCCAAATGAGTGAGACTTTTTATAAACATAGTAAAGTAACGTTGTTGTTGTTGTTGTATAAATCTCTGATTCTCAACTCTACGACATCGTTGTACGTGACCTTAATGTTGTTCGCTTAATTTGTACAGAGGATAAAACGATGCTGAGAAGCAGTAGAACTGCACCAATATATCCTGTAGAGGAAATGACTTCTTGTAGAAAAATAACGCCTAATATAGCTGCAAAAACGGGCTCTAATGTGAAAATAAGTCCCGTTCGAACGGGAGTGGTATATTTCTGTGCAACGATTTGTAGGATGAATCCCACGCCACTGCAGAAAATGCTAAGAACTAGAATCGCTATCCAACTTTCTGTAGAGTTCGGAAATGCAGGGGTTTCGAAGATAAAGGAAAATATCAAACCAAAAAGAGCCGCAAAGCCCAGCTGCGTAATCCCAAGACTTAACGTATCTACTTTTTTTGTTACAAAGCCCGCCACAATAATATGAATGGCGTAAGAGAATGCCGCGAATATACATAGTAGATCTCCCATTGTTATTTCAAAAGGAAATTTCAGGGTTAGAAATGAAATTCCGACGATTGCGAGTAGAATGCTCACAAGGAGTTTTCTTTCTAATCTCTGTTTAAAGACAACGGTATTAATTAACGGTACAAAAATTACAGTTAAACTGATTAAAAAACCCATGTTGGAAGTTGTAGTTGTTTTCAACCCAAAGGTGATTGCCGTAAACACAACGAATAAAATAAAACCAAGCAGCATTGAATACTTCAAGGTTTGTAAGTTCATTTTCAGCAATCGTCGATAAAAGATTGCCCCCGCAAGAATAAAAGCAAATCCAAATCGAAGAGCAATTAAATTAAACTCCGAGATTGAATCAAGCCCCATTTTCATAAAAAGATAAGACGATCCCCAGCAGAGTGTAACTATAACGAGCAATAAATCAGCTTTATATGGTTTCAATTTTTTCCTCCAAATTTCAACTTTATAACATGAAATGATTATGTCCTCACGGCTATGCCTAATAGAAACTCGGCTACTCTTATAATCTTTCTACTCAGTATACTTCGACAGATTAAACAAGTAAAATAAATGCTGAATATAAGATGAATATTTCAGCTATGAGCACCACAAATACCAATTCTATTTATAAAACACATAATTACGCTATAAAAAACTTCCACCCTTTACTAAAGAGTGGAAGTTTTTTGCTACTATTTTAAATCTCTCTTGATGATTTTATAAAAAATGACATAATTAACCCGCTAATCGCAAGTACAATTCCCAATATGAAAGCCGTTTGTATACCAGCCGTTAATGAAGTACTTGCTACAGATGGATCTGATGGATCCGCAACGTTCTTCAAGAAATTGTTTTGAGAAGCAGACATGATTGTAATTGCGACAGCTGTTCCAATTGCACCAGATACTTGCTGTAATGTGTTTAACAAGGCAGTTCCGTCTGGATACAGATTTCTGGGTAGCTCATTCAAACCATTTGTCTGCGCAGGCATCATGACTAATGACACGCCAATCATGAGACATGAATGCAAAAAGATCATCATTGGAATAGAAGTTTCAGTTGTTACATTCGATAGATTCCATAACATAATGATCATAATGATAAAACCAGGTGTAATTAGCCATTTGGGACCATACATATCAAATACACGCCCCACGATTGGTGACATGATACCATTTAATACACCTCCTGGAATGAGTACAAGACCAGCAGTAAGAGCAGTTAGTCCGAGTCCAGTTTGTAGATATAAAGGCAATAGAATCATTGATGATAAAATAATCATGAATGTGACAAATACACTAAATACACCTAACGTATACATTGGATATTTAAAAGTACGTAAATCTAACATTGGCTTATCGAGTTTCAGCTGTCTTAACGAAAATATGAGAAGAGAAAGTAGACCAATTATAATTGTACTAATTACGAGTGAACTTCCCCATCCTTTGTCTCCTGCGACACTAAAACCGTACACAATTCCACCAAACCCAACAGTCGATAGAAAGATTGAAAACACATCTATTTTAGGTTTTGTCAGAACCGAAACGTTCTGCATAAAAGCCAGTCCGTATACTAATGCAAAAACAAGAAACGGAATGGTCATCCAAAAAATCCAATTCCAACTCAATTTTTCAATGATTAAACCCGCAGCGGCAGGTCCAATAGCCGGTGCTGCCATCATGACAAGCCCCATTAACCCCATAATTGTACCTCTTTTATTAATAGGGAAAATTATCAATACTGTGTTGAACATAAGTGGTATCAATAAGCCGGTTCCGATTGCCTGAATGACACGACCTAGGAGTAATACACCGAAAATGGGTGCCATACCGGCGACTATCGCTCCAATGATTGAAAAGAGTAACGAAGCAACGAATAATTGCCGAGTACTAAACCATTGTATTAATAGTGCGGAAACAGGAATTAGTATCCCCATAGTCAGTAAGTAACCTGTCGTTAACCACTGCACCGTCGAAGAAACAACATTCAATTCATTCATTAAACTGCCAAGTGCCATATTTAAAGCAGTTTCGCTAAATAATCCGATGAATCCTGCTATTAAAAAGGATATTAAGATTGGGGTCGATTTTATAACTCTGTGATTTTGTTCATTTGCAATTGTAGACATTAAAGTTCCCTCCGTTGATTAACTGAATCGACCTTTGTTGATACGATATGTGATTTACTTTTTAATAAGTAATAATGGAATTTGTTCTGCTATCGCTTCAAGTGGTTTACCGCTTTTCATAGTTAAAGCTAAAAGTATACCGCCTTCAATCAGCGCATGAAAAACGATGGCTAAACTTATGGATTGTTGCCTAGTATAGTCTGCTTCAAGAAATTTCTCAGTATAAATAGATTGCCAATCCTTAAAAGCAGATTCACACGCCAATCGGATCGGTTCGCTCGTGGAATGTTTTTCTCCAGCAATTGTTCCAATCGGAGACCCAACCGGATTACCGCCTTCCCCAAACATCTTGGATAACTCATACACATGAGCTTGAAAAGCATCTATTGGATTAGAAATACCACCAAAAACGGTTTGAATTTCCTCCATAACAAGTTTTTTCGTATGATTAATCGCTTCAATCGCCAATTGTTCTTTGCCTTCTGGAAAGTAATAATACAACGAGCCCTTGGGGACCCCACTCTCTTCAATTATGTCATTCAGGCCCACTCCACAATATCCGCGTACTCTAAAAAGGCGTGATGCCGTCTCAATTAGAACGTCTTTCGGCTTTACTTTTTCATTCATTACTAAAAACACCTCTCGATATTATAACAACTGGTCTATTAGTATAATAAGGGGCAATCCACTATGTGTCAATGCTGACTGCTTTACATCAACAACTCCATAAAAAAGAACCTTCCTATGATTAAATCAAGAAAGGTTCGCATAGCTCAACTAAATAGATTCAGTATTGTTATTTCGGAAATATTTGGTATCTTCCTGAAATGAATACGGGCCTAAACTTATCCTTATACCCACGTTGTCCGCTTTTTATCCCACTTTCAATTCCTAAATTTATCATCTTTACATTGGAATTCAATTTATGAATTTCACGGACGAATTCGACATTTAGAAATTCCGATAATCCACTATATAAAGGGGGTTTTTCTAAATAGGCCAGTTGCTGCTTAGTAGCGACTCTTAACCTAGTTGTCCCACCTACTTTTTCGTTCCATTGTTGACAAAAAGTCATGCACTGTAATAAACCTTCTACAATTTTATTAGAGTTTCCTCGACCAAATGGGAGAAAGGCTAATTGAAGAGTTTGTTTTTTTATAAGTTTAAAGGTGAATAGTATTTTATCGATGACTTTCCATAAAATAAGTACCTAACTAGGATTGGAGACAGCCCAAAGATAATCAAAGTTAGATGACCATAAATCGGTAGGATATTCCGTGTCTTTTATATATTTTGTATACATCTCTTTATCCTCAATATCTATCTGATTAAAACTCTAATCCCCAAGCATAATCTCTTGAGAGTGATTTTTCATCTCGTTCATCACCCCCTACCTATAGCGTTTTTTAGTATCTATCTATGCTATGTAGGAGTTCTACATTTCGTTTGTTCATTCGACATGATTTGCATTTCTTACATCAACAACACAAGCATTTCAATCAAAACGACATAGACTATAGTTAGAATCTAAATTGAAGGATTGATTTAAAATACAAATAAAATGGATAACGGGTTCGACAAATCAAGTTTATCTGACTCTTAAATCAGCAATAGACAATGGAATAACCACAAGCATTATGACATTTGAATTTGGCTCTTGGAAACAACAAGTACAAGTTATAATAAGTACTGATATCCCAGAAGATATGATCGGGTTACCTGAACAGTGGAAGAACAGATTCACCATTCCTGAAACGCTTCCCTACGAGTTGAACAGAACCGACAACACCCTTAGACTTGGCCCTGTTATTGCCTTGATTGTATTTTCTCAATTAAATGAAATGACATTATCAAACATGAATAATTACCACGAGTATTTTTCTGATTACGCGAGTATTCAGGGACTAATCTATATATGCGCATAGAACACAATTGATATTGAAAGGTTTATGGAAAACAGTAAATCTATTGAGAAGTGGTTATTTAAGCTTAAAAATAAAGAATACATTGTCCAAAAGGCCATCATAACAAAAAGGCATGAAGGCCGACCTATAGATTTTCGAGTCATCATGCAAAAAGACGAAAATAACCAATGGAATTGTACAGGCATATTTGGGAAGTTCGGACAAAAAGGAAATATTATTACAAACTTTTCACAGAATGGCTTTATTCACTCCGGAATGGATACTTTTCGTCTACATTCCAAATGAGTGATAAAAAAGCCCAAAAGAAAATAAAGGTGTTGAAAAAGATATCCTCTCGAATGTGTCATGTATTTGATCAATTTGGCAATTATGGAAACCTTGGGATTGACCTCATGGTGGATCACAAAGGGAAGGTATGGATTCTAGAAGCGAATTCACTAGATACGTACCATCGCTTTCCCCTTCGTATAGACGATCCCGCACTATATAAGAAAGTAGTCACTTCACCGTTTCGATATGCCAAATACCTTGCTGGATTCCAACAATAAGCGCAACTTTTTCTTTAAATAAAGGATGCCTTCATATAGACCTTTGAAGGTCAAAAGGAATTAAGCGAATACCCGCTCCACCCTCTCCCCCAATCAATCCCCGTGTTATTTATGCTTAATAATTGAGGAGGAATAAGAAATGAGTCAACAATCTCTCGCATATGATCAAATCATTAATTTCTTCAACAATTTAAACAACCCGAATGTTCATGTGGAAGCCATCGGGAAATCAGTACAAGGCAAAGATATCTTATGCGCTGTTATTAGCGAGGATCCAAGGAAATATGGAATCTCCTATTGCAAAGATCAGTACGAGGAGCTGAAGAACAACAAAAAACCATTTAGTACTAGTTCTATGAGCGAAAGAAAAATCCCTATTGTCATAAATGCATCCATTCATGGTCATGAAACAGTTGGAACTCAAGCAGTTTTAGACCTCGTTAACTATCTCATTTCGATTGAAAAAGCTGAGGTGCAAGAATTACTTGAACGTTTTATTTTCCTTTGTGTTGTTTGTGCTAATCCTGATGGACTTGATGATGGTACAAGATGTAACAAAAATGGATTTGACTTAAACAGAGATTTCATTTTTCAAACACAACCAGAAACACAAGCTATTGTTAAACTCATAAAAACATGTAACCCAATCATACTTTTCGATCTTCATGGTTACATTAGTACAGATAAAGATAATATTGGTCTAATCGAACCGTGCACCGTCCCACATAACCCAAATTATGAGTATGATTTATATATTAAATGGGCTCTTCCAATGGCAAAAGGAATGGAAAAGTTTATACAAAAGAAAAAAGACTATTTTACATCAAAATATTATAAAGATATAAAAGGTGTCTGTATCCCTTATAGAGATTTATCAAAAGGTTGGGATGATTACTCTCCCACGAGTACAGCGATGTATTCCATGTTGCATGGTGCAATCGGGATTACGATAGAGGCACCTACAAGGGGAAATGATGGAATCCGATGGATGGTAAATGCAATATTAGGGGCTTGTCATTATCTGAAGAATAGACGTAAAAAAATTCTATACGACTATCATACTTTTCTTCAGCGCGGGATTAATAAATCACATCCAAATCACCCGAAAAACTTCTTCCCCTCTGCCTATATTTTCCCTAAACCTGACCATGACTGTAACGCGATGAATAAGCTTGTTGAACATTTACTTTATAATGGAGTAGATGTAGACATCACCTTAAAGAAGATAATAGTTGATGATCAACTTGTTCCTAAAGGGTCCTATATCATATACATGAATCAAGCGAAAGCTATTCTTGCAAATACATTGCTTTTCAAAGGCGACAAGGATTTCCCTTTAAAGATGACAGATTTATGTGTATGGTGTTTACCGCTTTTGTGGGGAGTAGAAAGTATTGCGACTTCATCGCCGATAGCCATTCAAACAAAAAAAGTATTTAATGTTAGTAATCAATCACAAATTTCTAAAACGGGTCCATATGAAATAAACCCATTTTCTATGGAAAGTCTTCGCCTTATACAAAAACTACTATTAAATGACGTTAAGATATACCAATCTAATTCTGGAAACATTATAATTGACGATGAAGGTAAAGATTGGATTAGAAGTATGATTAAAGCTGCTGGGATTTCCGCTAATTCTGTTGACAATCAAGCGATACAAAGTTCAAAAGTCTGGAGAACGAAAAAGATTGGTATTATTTACGATGGTGGGCTATTTTATAAACAATCCCATGCCGGGCTAAAAATGAGTTTATTAAAACTCGGATACCAAGTGAAGGAAATTCATCCACGGGAATTAACGAACAAGAAAACATTAATGATGTTAGATGTTCTAATATATAATGGTTTTGAGCATTTATTCCTTCTAAAAAGCCAATTGAAAGATCCCTATAAACAATATGTACTTGCCTCGAATAACGAATATAATGCGTGTAGGGACACAATAAGCCATTTCCTTAGTAATGGAGGAAGGTTTATTGCAATAGGTGCTGGTCCATCAAAAGTAGCCCGAAAAATGCTGAAGTTAACAAATTTAACTATTAATATTAGCGGTTGGAATGATAATGCAATTGTCCAAGTTGATTATCATCAAAATCCAATCACTAATGGCTATTCGCAAAAGAATACTGGTTTTGTTTATCGTCCTGTATGGTATACAAATACAGATAATATGGAGGTGTTAGCAAGTTTTTCATCATCAACCCCATCAGTTATAGCTGGATATTGGCCGGATTTCAATAAAGCTAAAGGACTACCCGTAATCATCAAAGATAAAAATCTGGATGTGATTTTAATAGGCCTAGAAATTTGTCATAGGGCTCAGCCTGATTATTTATTCCGCCTATTGGTGAACGCAATTCATGCATAAGTATGTTTAGCCATAGTCAAGAATTTTGACCGAAAGAGTCCGTTATATGTAACGATCTAATGAATCAGTCCCCATCGTATTATCACGTTGGAGGACTGGTCTCTTTATAGGAATCAAGATAGCAACTCAGTTAAGCCTGCTATGCTTTAACCTGGTTTTTAGCTTAATAATAGAATCATTCTTTGCAGAACATTTGATAAGTAATATACTATTCTCATCCAATATCTGCTCTAATAATACATACACACCACTGATGTCAGGAAAATAGTAGACTTCACCATTTAGTCCGTCCTTTTGGGCTTGTTTTCCCATCTCGGCTGCCAAAGAACCGACTGTAATCAATACGTCTACACCATTTTCCGCAATCATCTTACCGACTTGACGATGAAGATCAAGGCTTAGTTCACCTAAAGCATTAATATCGCCTATAAGGGCAATCCTTTTTCTCCCTCGTGATATCCCATTCAATGCCTGAAATGCAGCCTTTAAAGAAATAGGATTTGAATTCCAAGTATCATCGACAATGATACACTTTCCCATTCCTACGCTACATTGAAGGTGAGAAGGTAAGTTGCGAAAAGACTCTATCCGTTTCACTACTTCTTCTATGCTAATTCCCATTTCATATACTGCTGCAAAGGCAGCCAGTGCATTTAGAACTTGATGCTGCCCATAACCGGGGACAAAAGCGGGATATGTTTTTTTTCTGAATATCAGTACAAACTGCATTCCGTTAGAACCGTATTGAACATTAGTTGCTCTAAAGTCAGCACTATGAGTTATACCAAAAGTCAGCACCTTTCCTTGAAAATCCTTTAATCCAACTTTTTTTGTATTCTCATCGTCAGCATTAATAATGAGAGTGCCTTTTTCCCCTACAGCTTGAACCATTTCCGCTTTTGCTTGATGATAAGCTTCCGGTGTTTTGCATCCATCAAGATGGGTAATGCCTATATTCGTAATAATACCAATCGTTGGCTTAAAGTACCGTGAAGCGAGTAGCACATCCCCTGGACTCCCTACTGCCGATTCAAACACGGCAGCATCTGTGTTTTTTTCAATGGAAAGTAGATAGGTCAGATGATTTTTCCTTGAATTTGCTGATTTTTTGGTACTAGTAACGATACGATTGAAACTAAGCATATGTTTAATCATATCTTTAGTTGTCGTTTTTCCGCTTGTCCCTGTTACAGAAACAACGGGAATAGAAAATTGGTTTCGATAAAATTTAACGAACCCCCAAAATGCCTGTTCGATGTCTTGAACCATGATAACTGTACATTTATCAATACTTTTTAATCCATCATATGCTTTATCCGTTACGATGACGCAAGGAACTGACTTTGCGATTTTCTCCCAATCAATTTGCAATCTCCGTTTTAAGAAAAGTAATTTATTCGGCCCTATCTTATCATAATGGTAAATAATATCGTTAACTAAGAAGTCATCAGACCCTTGCATTAATTGTCCATTCACACATTGGCGGATATTTTTCACTGATATTGGCTTCATTCATTGATTCCTCCAATTCGGTTGCTAACTATATACTATGTTGAATATGAGCAATTACTTGTGTATAAGCCTTCACTTCAAGACTCAAACATACTACAGTTAATAAGAATACTTAGAAATCCAATTTAGAAGCTATTTTGCATCGTCGCTACTAGGTAACTTGAAAATTGGTTGTACGGAAAAAGAAGCATTAGCTGCTTTATGGCAACTAATGCTTCTTAAATATGTTATTTTTGATTGAAAAACCTTCCTAATAGGAATTTAAAGAACACGTCGGGCTGTAACATAGTTTTTCTTTGACCAAGCCGAGTCGAGGCTTACTTTCACTACACTCCCGTTAGTAGAGAGCGAAATATATTGATTTCCACCAATAAAAACTCCTGTTTGTGTAATTTTAGAACCGCCATTATTTGTAGAGAAGAAAAGAAGGTCACCCTTTTGCAAGTTAGCCTTTTGGACGGCTTTGCCCAATTGTGCCTGACGACTTGCCAGTTTAAACTTTAAATCTACGCCTTGTTTCCCGTAGATGTAATGTGTAAAACCAGCTCCTGTAAATGTTAACGTCTTCTCATCATAAACATAGCCAAATTTCGCTTTACCAACGAGATCCGAAGCTAGATCTACAACTTTATCAGCTGATGTAACACTTGCTACTGGTGCTTTCACCGGTGTAGTTGGCTTGGGTGTGTCTGATGGAAGTAAAGACGGCAAAACTCTTCGAGCAGTCATGTAATAATCTTTATAATACGACTTTCCATCTAAATCAGAAATGATGATATTTTGTCTTGAGTCTGCCATATGAATAATTTTATTATCACCTATGTACATTCCCATGTGATCTGGATCTGTTCCTGTAGTTTTCTGTTTGAAGAAAACCAAGTCGCCCTTTTTCAGCTGACTTTTTGGAACATGCGTCCCTAACTTCACCATCTTATCTTCTGTTTTACTTCCAAGATCTACTCCATTTTCATCAAATATAAACCACATAAATGACGCGCATTTAAATTGATATGGAGCAGTAAAACTATAATTAGAACCGTACGTTGCTTTCCCCATTATACTTTTAGCAAATCTAGTAATCTGATCAGCTTTGGCGTCAACCGCTTGTTGATTATTTTGAGCAGTTACCGTAGCTGCCGAAGCATTTATCGGCTGAATTGCTGAAGGGGCCCCTCCTAAAGAACTGAAACCAATTGCAATTGCTAGTGTTGATGTTATCAAATACTTTTTCATGTGAACCTCCTAGTAAACTCTTAGTTTGTCTCTCAGCAGAGCTTAACATACATAATTGCATACCTACTGAGGTAAATAATACCAGGGCATTAACTTCAAGCTACAACCCCTTGTACTAAAAGGGATATGAGCAGTATTTTACGGTTTGATTACAACGTAATGTATATGTAATAATCTGTTTTTTAAGCAAATCAATATTCTTAGTTGTTCCAAGTATATTCGCAGCAGTGACGGTTCAAAAGAACGTTAGAGATACTCAAAGAGCTAGAGACAGAGATTAAAGTGTTTGCTCTCAGATGTAGAATATATTCAGATAGTATAAAAAAACAGAACCAACTTCTATTTCTAGAAGAGGGTTCTGTTTTTTTATTTAAGAGTGGAAATTAATTCACTCTGCACAATGACTTTTGACCGTTTAATACTTTATCTATTTCTTCGGCAATTAACAACGCTGTACGGGACTGAGCTTCATCTGTCGACCCTGCGATATGCGGAGTTATTATAATGTTTTCAGATTCGGCAAAGCGTGAACTATCTGTAATCGGCTCAGATTCAAGTACATCTAAGTATGCTCCAGCAATTTGTTTGTCTTTCACAGCTTCAATTACATCCTCTTCCGAAACGATGCCGCCTCGTGCTGAATTTATAATGTAAGCTTCTGGTTTCATAATTGAAAAAGCTTCTTTATTAATTAAATGTTTTGTGTCTTTTGTTAATGGAATATGTAGGGAAATAAAGTCCGAGTGCTTTAACAGCTCTCCAAGCTCGTGAACTTGTTTGATTCCTGTTTCTTGAACAACATGATCGAATGGAGCGACAAATGGATCATATCCTACCACTTCCATGCCAAATGCTTGTGCTCTTTTAGCCACTCGGTGAGAGATTTCACCCATTCCAATTAATCCAAGTACACGACCATTTAACTCTGTTCCAGTAAAGAGCGCTCTGTTCCAGTTACCCTTTTTAACATCTACATCTGCCTGTCTAATTGGTCTTGAAGCATCCAACATACAAGATAAGACATACTCTGCCACTGAAGTTGCGTTTGCATTTCTAGCTGAAATAACTGGAATGCCTCTTTCTGCTGCTTGTTTTGTATCGATATTGTCCAAACCTACACCAAGACGCCCAATTACCTGAGCCTTTTTTGCTGCATCTAAAAACTCTGTATCTACTTTTGTTTCATTTCGAACAATTACAGCATCGTAATTTGGCAATAAACCAAGAAGTTCTTCTCTCTTTCTTGATAATTCCAAATCGTAATCTACCTCATAGCCTTTTTGCTTGAGTTTTTCAATTCCGTCGTTCCACATCATTTCAGTTACTAATATCTTCATCAAACTCACCAACCCATATCCTAAGTATTTTATAAATCCTATCTCATGCTTTGAAAATTATAACAATTATACACAAATCAATATATTGTTCTACTACTAGTAAAACCAAGTTTGAATGAAACGTCAATACAATCGTCTATATTTATTTTAGAAGTTATTTTGTTGACACTATCACCGTCTTTTAAAATACTTACTTTAAAATAAAAACAGTTTTTTATTTTCCAAAATACAGATTCTATCTCTTTCGGAATTATTGGAATTATAGTTCAAATACCTTCCGAAGTCAAGAAATAGCGTGCTCTTGATGGTCATAATCCCTAACAATCGGACTGATTTGTGCTCTGTAAACTGTAAAATCTCCTCTTAAATATAAATAGGACAACCCCTTTCTATTTCCAGAATGCGGTTGTCCTATATCTATTGTCCTAACCTATAATATTGGTGAAAGAAGTCGTGAAATACCTTCTTTAAATTTAATAAGAAGAGATCTTTCTTCGTAGCGTTCCGGTGTAAGTTCTGAACTTAATTCGATGTCTTTCAAAAATAATTCCTGAAGTTGTTTTGCGACTTTTTCATCGTAAATAATTGCATTGACTTCAAAATTCAAATGGAAACTTCGAGAATCGATATTCATCGTTCCTACCGAGGCTACTTCTTCATCTACAACGATTGTCTTTGCATGTAAAAAACCATTTTCATATAAAAGAATTTCTGCTCCATAATCGAGTAAATCCCCAACATGTGCCCACGTAGCCCAATAGACAAAGGGATGATCCGGCTTACTTGGAATCATGATACGTACATCTACACCCGAAAGTAACGCAATTTTACAGGCATCCATAAAACTTCTATCTGGAATAAAGTAGGGAGTTTGAATGTACACACTCTTTTTGGCAGACAAAATAAGTTTAATGTACATGTTTTTTAAGTGTTCCGTTTCAGAGTTAGGTCCACTTGAAACGATTTGAACTGGAGAAGTACCCGTATTCTTCTCAATATGGAACGAATACTCTCCCCATTCTCCAGGCTTGTTATTTCCAGCTTGATGCCAGTCAAGAATAAATTTGATTTGAATATGGTTGACTGCCTTTCCCGTTATTCTAAGATGAGTATCCCGCCAGTAGCCGAACTTCTTATCAAGACCTAGATACTCATCACCTACGTTAAAGCCCCCGATATATCCAACTTCTCCATCAATAATAACCAATTTTCGATGGTTCCGATTGTTCACTCTGAAATTAACTAATCGAAATAGGGATGGAAAGAAAACTTCAACTTCTCCACCAGCTGCACGCAATTCATCATAAAACTTGGGAGATGTTTTCTTTGAACCAACTTCGTCATAGAGAAGTCGTACCTTGACACCCGCTTTTGCTCTTTCAGTCAACGCATCTCTTATTCTTCTCCCTAATGCGTCAGGCTGAATAATGTAGTACTGGATATTAATCTCTTTCTTCGCAGACTTGATATCCTCCACTAAAGCATCAAACTTTTCTTTCCCATCGCTAAAGATAACGATGTCGTTATCATAGGAAATTAAAGCTGAGGCCGACTTAAGATTCATCCGAATCAACTCAGCATTTTTCTTTAACAACACTGAACTTTGGATTTCGGAATCGTTCATTGCCACCAATTGTTGTTCTACTTCCGATGCAATAGAATTCTGCTCTTCTTCTGTTAGCTGATAAAAGTTTTTCTGTTTAAGATTCCGTCCAAGAAAAAGATATATAAAGAAGCCAACTATGGGAAGGAATACTAAAACCATAATCCATGCCCACGTATTTCCGACGTCTCTTCTTTCAAGGAATAAAACTCCTGCTAAAAGGAGAACGTTTACAATTGTAATAATCGATAAAGTCAAACTCAGCAATTGAGCAATCTCCATTTATGTCCAACCCCTTTAGTATTTTATAGTTGGCTTAAAACATCCTCAATTGGTAGTTCTTGAGCTGCGCGGATGATTTCTTCGGTTGCAGCTATTGCTATACTCTAGTAATTCAAGAAATCATTGATATTTTGTCACAAATGACGGACGTGCAAATATATTCGGGCGCTTATCAATGCCATTATCCGTTCCACGTTTTGCATGCGCTTTATTATAAGCTTGTGATTGCTGCCAACCTGTAAAGGATTCTTCATTTTCCCATATCGTTAAAATGACATACGTATCTGAACTGAGTGGTCGAAGCACCCGTATCGCTAGAAATCCAGACTCTTCTTCAATTAATCCAGCGCGATTGCTAAAACGCTGTTCAAATAACTCCCTGCCTTCTTCAGTAACAGGTACATTATTTAGAACTGCAAAGCCGTCTTGCAAATCTCCCGTTCGGTCCAGTATTTCATAGGCCTCTGTATATTCAAATCCAGCATCTTCCGCCTCTTTTAAAAGCAATGTCTCTTCTTGATTTTTCAAACGAATAATTGTTTCATTCATTGATTCTTCAACTATCCGCTGAGCATCCTCTTCTGTTCCAATCCATTTAAATAGCTTCATTATAAACACTCTCCAATTTTTAATCTAATTAATAAAACCTGGAACTTTTAATCTTTATACGGGTCAAACTCGTTTGCACCCGCCATACAGACTCCAACTGGTTTCAATACATGAAGGACGTCAATCGTGTCTTCATGTGCATCCAGCACGTCTTGTAACTTCCGATAGACAAATGGACTCTCGTCCGTCCCACCGCCTCGTAATTCCACACCGTACTCTAAAATGGCTTGGTCCATTCGTTCCTGAGTAACTTCCCCACCCCGTCTTGTACGAGTTTTCCAATTCATCTTTCCCGCCGCTTGTGTTCGGCTCATTATTCTACCCGCGCCGTGCACCGTACTATAAAAGGATTCTGCATTCGCTTCATTATCTTTCCCCTGAACAATTACAGAAATGTCGCCCATACTTCCTCCAATAAAGCCCATTTGTCCTGGGGCTGAAGGGGTTGCTCCTTTTCTGACGACAGTGTATTCCTTGCCAAAGTGAGTCTCTTTCCACGCATAGTTATGGTGATTATGTACTTCAAAATCAGAAGTTGCACCAAGAATATCTAACACTTTGTCCATTACATAGTTTCTTCCAGCATACGCAAACTTTCCACTCATCTCCATAGCACGGAAGTATAAGTCTCCCAATTCACTATTCAAATCTATCAATGTAGGTGCTTGGTCCATGCTTTCTCCTGGTGCGCGATCGGAAAACTTCCGTCCATTTGCCAAGTTCAAAAAACCACTCGCTGTTCTATGACCGAAACCTCTGCTGCCAAAGTGATTGGCTATCCACACAGTACCCGTCTTTTGTTCGACCAAGACATCCACATAATGATTTCCTGCTCCAACTGTTCCCAACTGATCCTTCGCCAACTTTTTAAGCTTGTCATGCTCCTGTTTGCCAATCTCTTGATAAACGAGCCAATCCGGATCATCAAATAACTCATGATCCACTTTTTCCGGATTTTTACGTCCGATACCAAACGAAATTGTTGAAGCAATTTCATTCATTAAAAGAGGAAGACTTTTCTCGATATCCTTCCACTTCAAATTTGTTCGTACCGCTTTATTTCCACAAGCAATATCATAACCAACACCAGAAGGAGCAATTTGACCATCGTAAACAATCACTCCACCGACAGGCTGACTATAGCCATAATGACCATCCGCGCAAAGAACACCACCAGCTACTTGCCCAGTATTCAAACAATTTTCAAACTGGCGCAACGTATTAGCATCATGAACTCCGAATATTTTCTTTCTCATTAATAAAAACATCCTTTCCGAAAAGATTGAATTCGTCAAAAAGAAATTCAGCGATTCATCTTGCAAATAAGTGTAAATAGGAATCTATTCATGTGTACTGCTGTTCCATTTAATCTTAAACTAAAAATACTTTACGTTGTCGCATGCATCCATTTTAACACAAACGGGTATAACACCTATATGAGCATCCGCTTCATTTAAATATAGAATTGAATAGAATAGGATAGACATCTTTGTAATTGATGACTGTATGCTTAACAATTGCCAAAGAGGAAAACTAAAACAGCTTTGAAAAACGAGTTTATTACAGTATGCAAGGGAGGTAATTGTAAAATGAAGAACTTATTTACAATGATGAGTGTACTGATTTATTGTTTACTGCTAAGTGCATGTCTGAATTCAAATACCGATGACAATTCATCAAATATCAATGAGGACATTCAAAAGCCAGATGTGGAGATAGAAAAAGATCCTGGTAAAGAACAGATACCAAGTGAATCAGAGACTCCTACCGAAATTGAAGATGTTGAAAAAAGTGATGTTGTTATAGAGAATGAAGCCTTTCAAGTTTTTGAACCGTCTCCTAATGAAAAGGTCCAGAATCAGATTATAGTACGCGGACTTGCCCGCGTGTTTGAAGGCACGCTCAATTATGCATTCGAAGATGGGCATTTCATTATAGACCAAGGATTTGTAACTGCAAGTGAAGGTGCACCGGGATGGGGAGTATTTGAATTTACCGTCAATATCGAAAACGCACCAGAAGGTCTTTACAAAATTCTTCTCTTCGAAAAGAGTGCAAAGGACGGCTCGATCATCAATGAATTAATGATACCTGTTGAGGTAAGTGAATAAATCCAACATTCCTCTAAGGCTTTAAAAATATTGATATATAACAAAAATCGACTATCCATAAGGAAGTCGATTTTTGTTAGCGTTCTTTATTATTTTACCTGAACGTATTTTTCACCAAGAACACTGTTTACTTTGTATGCATCTTGCGGTAAATCTTTCTCTAGAAATGCGTCGAATTCATCTTTTTCGATTGAATAATATTCTTCGATTTCGCGTGAGAATAATAACTTTTCCTGTTGAAGCAATTGATTTAAATCAGTAAGTTGCTCTGGCTTTAACGTATCCTCTGGTAGTAATTGTTGAAGTGCATTCGTGTATTCCTCTAACGTTTTTGCACCTACAATGCGAACCCCTTTTTGATCCTTATTCACCATGACGATTGTTGGGAATCCACGGACACCTAATTCACGAACACGTTTAAAATCTTCCTGTAATAAAGCATTTGCTTCTGGAAGTTTTGATTGCTTAACGATTTCTTCTCCGTTAAGTCCAACTCGATTGACAAGGTCAATCAAAAGTTCGTCCTGTGCAATGTTTTTATTAAATGCGAACAGTTCTTCTCGCGCAAGACGTAAAAATGTGTTTGCGAGCTCAGGACTTTTTTCTTGAATCACTTTATATACTCGGGAAGGAATGAATGACGAGGCGATTGGGTTATCGTACCAAAGCGTTCCGTCGATTGGCATGCGCGAGTGATCTCCAACTTCTCTCCAGTGACCGGCAACATCTGCGGGACTGGAAATACCATTGCTTACATCTGCGAAGCCGTCCCAGTTTTCAAGCAATCCTCCCATAAGCGTATGCATATTGAAATAGCTCCCGTATTGCTTTACAAACTTACGAAGAACCGGTTCTAATGCCCAACAATGCGAACAGATTGGATCGGTTACATAATAAAGTTCAACTGTATTTTTCGGTGTTGAGAAATCAATGAACTCCATTGAATTCGTTTCTTCCCCACCTGCAGGTCCACATACGCCTGTTTCTAAATCACAAATCATATTATTTTTTGTTTCCATTTATATTCCCCTTTTCCTAATTGTTATTTGGTTAAATCAAGTTCAATATGTTGTTGTGCCCATTCTTGTATTGGTTTTAGGGCTAGAGCTAGTTGTTGCCCTTTATCGGACAGATGATACGAAATCAGGACTGGAGTTCCGTCTGTAACTCTTTTTACAATCAAACCGTGTTCCGCCAGTTCGGTTAACTTTAAAGAAAGTGAGCGTGGTGTAATGTCGTTTAAATCGCGCTTCATATGGGAAAAATGGGCAGTAAAATCGGGACAATTCGACAGGTAATGAATAATGAGCCCGTTCCAACGCCTTCCTAAAATCTCAAAGGACGATTCTAAATAAGGACATATTTTAATAAATACCACCTCCAACTGGTACTTCAAGTATACATAGGTATAATTAGTATATCAAGTATAAAGATTATACCGACTGTGTATACCTTTTAAACATACATGTTCGTATCAATAAAACTGCAACGTACACAGATCTACCTAAAGGATGGGCAGGTAAGAATTAAAAATGACTCACTTAAATCAAGACATAAAAAGGTGTCAGTCATAATTTAACGAATGACTGACACTACTTTAAGTCCTCGAATTAATTATGATCAAATTTCTTTGAACGATTTATTAATCGAATGGACGCACTTGTATTGGAATAAGCGATTTAATTAATTGCTCACGACGTTGTTCATATTGTGCAGGCAACATTAATTTAGTTCCCATTGTTTCCAATGTTTCATCATGTGCAAAGCCTGGTGGATCTGTTGCAATTTCAAATAGTATTTCTCCTGATTCACGGAAATACAACGCATTGAAATAGTTTCGGTCTTTTAACTCTGTTACATGTTGTCCCTGATTCATTGCATGTTGTTGCCACTCGAGATGATCTGTATCATCTTTTGCACGCCATGCAATATGGTGAACTGTTCCAACACCCATTGAGCCTCTTACACCAGTGACCATTTTTAAATCGATTATATTACCCAGCGCGGCTGGAGCTTTATAGCGTGTATAATCGCCTTCAGTGCCAACAAATTCAAGCCCCATTACATTCGTTAGTGTTTCAACAGTTTCTTCTGGTCTGCTTGAGTATAGTGTCGCACCACCGAATCCTTTAATGGCAACTTCTGGTGTTACTCCGCCAAATGTCCAGTTGTTTTGTTCACCTTCAGCACGTGCAACAAGTTCTAAATGTAAGCCGTGTGGATCATCAAATTGTATCACTTGTTCTCCAAAACGCTCTGCTTTTTTAAATGGAATCGCATATGTTGCGAGGCGGTTGACCCAAAAACTTAGTGCTCCAGTAGGGACCACATACGTTGTCACACCAACTTGGCCGTCTCCAATTTGTCCTTGATTGGCATTTGCCCAAGGAAAAAATGTAATGATTGTTCCTGGGTTTCCTCCTCCATCCCCAAAATAGAGATGGTAAGTTCCAGGATCATCGAAGTTCACTGTTTGTTTAACTAAACGCAAACCCAATATTCCAGCATAAAAATCAATGTTTTCCTGTGGATGACCAACGATTGCCGTAATATGATGAATGCCTGCCGTTTGTTTTTTCATGATTTTATTCTCCTTCATTAGATAAATTTATACATTAAACCACGAAATGTGCTCATGCACATTTTGTGATTTGTAGAGATTTACATACATACATTAAATTTATTTACGAATTGTGTTTAACGCAGTTGTCCAAGAAATCACTTGATCTAACATTTGATTTACTGAGTTTGCTTGTACAGTAGCTGGTTTGAGGTCTGTACCTTTTTCGAAGTCTGTGAATAATGATAACGCTGGGTGAACACGAACATGCGCGATAGATAATTCGCTTAAAATTCCACGTAAATGTTCTGCTGCACGAGCCCCGCCTACTGCACCATAAGATACGATACCTGCAGCTTTGTCATTCCACTCTTCACGTAAATAATCTAATGCATTCTTAAGTGAAGCTGAGATTGAGTGATTGTATTCTTGAACGATGAACACGAATCCATCTTGTTTTGCTATAATATCAGACCACGCCGCAGCACCTGATGCATCGCCGCCTGCTTCACCTAATAGTGGTAACTTGAACTCTGCAATATCAATAATTGTGTAATTTGCATCCCCGCGTTGATCCGCTAGTTCTTTTACCCATGCCCCTACTTGTGGACTTACGCGTCCCTCACGTGTTGATCCTAAAATAATACCTATATTTGATTTTGTCATTGTTATTTCCTCCTCTTGTTTAGTTCCGAATAATCTATTTAAAAATCCCATTTTCTGTTCCATCTCCTTACAAGTACTCTTTTTCTATTTCAAGTGTGCTACGCACTGTATCAATTGGTCTCACTAATGACTCAATTTCTTTACGTTTCGCCTCTAGAAATGGTGGTAACGATAAAATTTCTCCCACTGTTTCGTAAGGCTCATCACCCATAAAACCAGGACCATCTGTTGCCCACTCAAATAGGAGGCCAGGTGCTACACGTGCATATAATGATTCAAAGAAGAAGCGATCCACATACCCAGAAGTATTGAAACCAATAGCTTCCATGTGGTCAATCCATTCATGTAATACTTTTGCATCTTCTACACGAACAGCTAAGTGATGAACGGTACCATAGCCTTGACGACCTTCCGGTAAAACCGTATTATGTTCTACAATTAGTTGTGCACCATTTCCGCCTTCGCCCATTTCAAATAAATGGAACGAACCTTCTTCGGCAATTTCACGCATGAACATCGCTTTCTCCAAAACCTCTTTAAAATTATCAAATTGCGCGATTCGAACATGAACCGGGCCTAATCCTGTAATTGCAAATTCCAATGGTACAGGACCGTTCTGCCAAGGTGTTCCTGACTCAATCCCTTTGTTAAATTCGTCAGAAATCAACATATACTGCTGATCATCAAAGTCTACAAATGAAATGGTTTTCTTACCGAATACTTCTTCAATACCTGTGTTTTTCACTTCATACTTATCAAAACGTTTCAACCAGTAATCGAGAGCAGCATCTGTTGGGACACGAAAAGCCGTTTTATAAATCTCATTCGTTCCATGTGTTCCTTTTGGAATACCTGGGAAATCAAAAAATGTCATATCCGTACCTGCTGAACCTTTATCGTCCGCGAAGAATAAGTGATACGTTTGAATATCATCCTGATTGACCGTCTTCTTTACGAGACGCATTCCCAATATATATGTGAAGAACTCATAGTTCTTTTCTGCACTACTTGTTATCGCTGTTACGTGGTGAATTCCTTTTAAATGTTCCATTATGTTTCCTCCTAATTATTAGTTCGAGTTGACATACCTTGAATTCAAGATATATGCGTTCAAAAAAATTTATCCTATCTATACTTAATTTTTTTCAGATTAAGCTTAATTCGTATTGGCATTTAAAGTACCTTGAATCTAATCATCTTGGATTCAAGGCAAATATAACATAGATTGATTTCATCTGTCAACACTTTAGTTTTCATTAAATAATTGTGATGCTCCTAATTGTCCCGTCATAGATGGAAAAGGGACCGGTCACATAATCAATACTAAATTATAAGGACTGAAAGTATTCGAACGACCATTTTATTGATCGTGAATCAAACTTTTTAGATGGCTGGCCCGTTAAATGAATAGAATATGTTCGCGACATATTGAGAATTAGAAAAGGTGAATAATTTGTCATGACGAAAAAAACTTTAAAAACATGGTTTTACCACAGTTAAAAGATGAGATAAATCATTTGAATCTAGAAGAAGCTGTTGATTGCCTCTTTAAAAAATAACAATACAGCTAAACTAGGCTATATCATGCAGCCGTAAAGCTCGCATCGAGGTTGGAGGGG
This sequence comes from Sporosarcina siberiensis, assembly GCF_042681925.1. Classification (NCBI taxonomy): domain Bacteria; kingdom Bacillati; phylum Bacillota; class Bacilli; order Caryophanales; family Caryophanaceae; genus Sporosarcina; species Sporosarcina siberiensis. Next base: position 18,125 of record NZ_JBHUGI010000021.1, on the reverse strand, counting down.
ATTTCAGATTATGAAAAAAATGGATAAATTAATAAAAAAGTATGACACTATTGACATTCCATCTGAGTTGGAATATATCGTAAAGAATTCAATTCGTCGCACAAAAGCGGTACAAACGAAACGCCCCCTTCTAAAACAGTGGTCGATTGGGGTCGTTGCAGCAGCCGCTTTGTTTATTAGCAGTATCAATATGAGCCCAGCTATGGCCCAATCCATGGTGAATATTCCCTTATTGGGCGCCATCGTGGAAGTCTTCACTGTACAAAAACTGGCTTTAGATGAAAAGACTTATCAAGCCAATCTAGCTATCCCTGAAATTAACGGATTAGAGAATGAAGAGTTACAAAACTTATTGAATAACAAGTATATTGAGGAAGATAAAGCAAGCTTCAAAGAATTCGAAGATGATGTTGATGAAATGAAACATGCAGGAGACGGTCACCTTGGAATTGATACCGGCTACGATGTAATGACAGACACTGCCCGTATTCTATCAATTGCACGTTATAAGGTAAATACTATGGGCTCCTCTTCCATAAATGTGAAATACGACACAATCGATAAACAGGAAAGTATTTTACTTACACTACCAATTCTATTTAAAGATGATCAGTATATTGAGGTCATTAGTTCGTATATAGCAGGAGAAATGAAACGGCAGCTAGTGGCAAATAAAGAAGTTTCTTATTTCTTTGATGATCCTTTTACAGGCAGTTTTGAAAATATTAAACCCTATCAAAACTTTTATATTACTTCGAATCATAAGCTTGTCATTTCATTCGATAAATACGAAGTGGCCTCTGGAAGCATGGGAGTTGTGACGTTCGAGATCCCTTCGGATATTCTGAGTGATCTATTGGTAAGTGACACCTATATTAATTAATCTCATTGCATTCCAAGTAGCAAACACATTCATACGTTTGCTATTTTACATAATTCACAAAAAGTGAACATGCTTAACATTATAAATAAAATCAGGAGGATTTAATAATCATGAAAGCGCCACTATATGAGTATAGAAATAGAAAAAAGAAGTTAAGATTACGAATTACAATGCTAGTACTTGTTACATTAATCCCAACTTTTCTTACTGGTTTTATTGTTGGGAAATCGTATGCTTCCGATGAAAAAAACAACAAGCATGATGTGATTGAAAAAGAAAAGCCCTCAATCAGTCAGGATACAGAACAAACAGATGTAGAAGAAGAGTCTTTAGAGCATTCAGGTTCTGAAGCTAGCAACAGCGCCAAAAAAGATTCAACAGAAGAGGAAGAAAAAACTGAAAAACCAGCAGAAGCAGATACAGAAGAAGTATCTTTAGGTAAAGTCGTCTACTTAACTTTTGACGATGGACCAAGCGTACTAACAGACCAATTTCTAGATGTCTTACAAGAGCAAGGTGTAAAAGCAACTTTTTTCATGCAAGGTACTAACTTAAAAAAAGAGCATCTACAAGAAAGTGTCAAACGCGCAACAATAGAAGGCCATTATATCGGTGGCCATAGTATGACGCATGAATTCAACACATTATATAAGGACTTTCGGTTTGTTCCCGAGATGAACGAAACGTTAGCTTTAATTCATGAGATTACGGGTGAGAGCCCTAATCTGGTTCGCCCTCCTTACGGTTCCGCACCAGGATTAAAGGGTGAACAGATCCGCAACCAAATCGTAGAAGCCGGCATTAAAGTTTGGGATTGGACCATCGATTCTAATGACTGGAAGTTGAAAGATAATCCAGCACTCATTGTAGAGAATATAAAAAGCGGTACAAACTCCGACAAAGAAGTTGTGCTCATGCACGAAAAGGCACAAACTTTGGCGGCACTTCCAGGGATTATCGAATTTTACAAAGAACAAGGATATACGTTTGTTGTATATGATGAAGATAATCATTTCTACCTGAACTTTCAGAACGATAGTCGAATGTAATCTTCTTAAAAAGGTATTTGAAAAATCCACCCCTGATTTTGGGGTGGATTTTGTCTACTTGCAACTTCCAAACTAATTGACAAGTATTCATTTACGTTATTAACCTCGTCAAGTGCTTCTAACATTTGTCACTCGGGAAAATTTCACCTCTACCTATTACTAGTTCTTCAAGCCACTAATTGTCCCATCCATAGACATTGAAGCATTCATATCTACAAAGAACAATACGATTGTAGTGTCTTCATTCGCAACTAGGGGTGGTAATGGATTGACTAAATCCGTTAACGCTTCTTGTTTACCAATTGTGAGATTTTGAACCTTGATTTCTCCGTTCATCACGTATAAAAAAGGTGTAAGACCCAAATATGTCGGAACTACCAACTCCTCACCCGCTTTAGGATGTGCATCTAATATGTAGACTTGTTGCCTTACGTAAAGTGGTGCTTTGCTTCCTTCAGGGCCTACCATGACATACCAATCGTGATTGTCTACTGGTTTATCATGAAATTGAATTTCTGGGGAAAGATTTGTTTCATTCGGCCGGACAAAGATTTGAAGCATTTCCACCTCATCTTCATTAACCTTTTCCTCATGCCAAAAACTTGCCCCTGCATTCATCATCATTAATTTCCCACGTGCAATCGGTGCTTCAAAACCCGCAGAATCTTTATGTTGCATGACACCTGAGCCTATGTAACTTAAAATTTCATCATTGACGTGTTCATGCATTTTAACCGTTAAACCCTTTTTCATAACCGCATGATCAATAATGGCTAACGGTCCAAATGCAGTATCCGTCGTTTCGTTGCCAAGAATATCACCCGGTTGAACTCGTGTAATTGTGAATGGCCCCCTAAACGGCTGTGCATGATTCCCCGATCCAAGTTTTTGTAACAATACGAACTCCTCCTTTATCATATTATGATAATTTTACTTGAATATATTTTCTACCTAGGACTTCATTTATCTCATAAAAGTTTTATTGTATCGACCTTTTAGTATTCATTGTTCCTCATTTCCATAAAATTAGCGAGGATAAAAAAGGAAACAACTTGTTAATTCACTCTTACATCGTTTCGAAAATTTATTACTTGATAGAGTAGGAGTGTTGACATGTCACATAAATCCTTATAATGTACATGCTATGGCATGTATGCTGTGAAGGAGAAGTGAAAACACATGATTCGATTATATACAGTATTGAGATCAGCTCTGTTCTTAGCCGTTCTCTGCGTTGTGTTTATTCCATCGACAGCTCTTGCTGCTTCAGTGAATGAAACCTACACCGAGATTCAGGACAACAATTCAAAACAAATCAGCGTGCCTGAAACGGCTATGCTAAAAGCCAGTGCCAGGGGTGAAGAACTAAATAGCAAACAGGATGTACAGGATAAAGATATTTGGTCATCGATCCTTAACGTTTTTGCAGGTCTTGCTGTATTCACAACGGGTATTGTAGCTGGAACGGTCTTTGCATACGCCAACTCAGTAATGCCAGGTCTTCGTAATTCGGATGATCGTACCTTTGTTCTTTCCATTAGACACTTGACCTCATCAGTAGCCAATCCGGCTTTTCTCATCATGTCCAATGGTGCCCTAATTGCGCAAATTGGTTTTCTCGCAGTAGCCGTTTCCTTGCAGCAATTTGATAAAATCATTTTAGGTTCTATCGCTTTGATCTTTTATATCGCTACTCTACTTATCACTTTCTTAGGAAACCTTCCGCTGAATAAAGCGATTATCTCTGCTGAGCTACCTAAAAGCGAGTCTGAATGGAATCCACTAAGAGATCGATTTGAACAACGTTGGACGTTGCTGAATCACCTGCGTACCTTAACATGCATTTTGAGTGTATCTGCATTAATTGTAGCATTGCTCATTAATGAGTAGTATGAATAACCTGTTCTGATAGATAGGACATAGCAAATACAGATTGATTTCTATAAAATCTGGTCGATTGGGGTGTTACATGGATTTACACAATTTGATAGGCTTTCTTATTCATCGTACTGATGTGAAAATGACCAATTATTTTACCAAGAGATTGAAGCCTTATGATGTTACACCAGAACAATGGAGCATTATTAGTATTCTTTGCGACCAAAGCGGTACAACCCAAAAAGAATTAGCAGAAGCCATTGATAAAGACCAAACAACAGTCGTAAGAATGATTCAATCAATGGTGAGAAAAGGACTTGTAAAAAAGACTATCAATGTCCAAGATAAGCGTTCCTATTACCTTTATTTAACTGAAAAAGGTACTCAGATAAAAAAAACAGTCTTGCCTGTGGTTACAGAAGCTCATCAATCCGTTACAAGTAATTTAAGCAAAGAAGAGGTACAACAACTGCAATCTCTGTTAAACAAATTATACGCTACAGATTACTAATTATAATACAATAAAGTATGGCCCCTGTTTAAGTAAGGGGCCATACTTTATTGTATTTACTTGATTAGCGTCTCCACACATCAGCATATTCTTTTTTCTTTTCAAATTCTAATTTTGCAAACGGACATAAAGGTATAATCGTTTTACCTTCTTCCCGTGCTTTAGTAACAACTTCTTTTACAAGGGCTTGTGCAATACCTTTCCCTCTTAAGGAATCATCAACAAATGTGTGATCGATAATAAAGAATTGATCATTAGGACGAGTAAAAGTAATTTCGGCAATTAATTGTTTCTCTGCATTTTCCAAGTAATATCGATTCTCGCCTTCTAAAAACGCAACCTTTTCAGTAGCTTCTTTCTTTATATAACGCAACGCCCCAGATGGACATGCATCAATCACCTTCATTACTTGCTCTGCTTCTCCGTTGTCGGGCAAAATCCACGGTTTTCTTTTCGGGTCAAAAACTTCCTTGTTCCCTCTAACGCAAACCGCTGCATGTTCACATTTTTCTATCGAATAAAAAATATCGATCTCCGAACCTTCATATTTTCTATAGCCTTCATTTAAGTTCTTCTCTTCCATTCTATCCATCCTCCTATGATTAATTATGTTGTACAATATAGAGATACTACTATAAATAACATTCTATTATGGTAATACACTCCACTTATAAAAACCATATAATAACCAAATTAATAATTCCACAGACTATCTGTCTATACCCATAATAAATATGACTTAAACTGCTTGCCCTCTATGCAAGTAATAACTATGGCCATTGGTATCGTCTTGATTAAGATGGAAACCTACTCTAATTATGCGATACTAGAGATATGAAGATATACAGAATTAAAGAAATGAGGTGTGGTCATGAAACCAGTAATTTTAGCTGAAAAACCAAGCCAAGGAAAAGCATATGCGGATGCCTTTAAAGTTAAGCGCCACGAAGGTTATTTAGAGATATTACCTTCACCTATTTTTCCAGTTGGTGCATACATTACTTGGGGAATCGGCCATCTTGTGGAACTTAAAGAACCAAAAGCATATGACCCGAAATGGACAAAATGGTCCCTGGCCAGCTTACCAATTCTTCCAGATCGCTACGAATTTCAAGTGGCCAAAGGTAAAAGCAAACAGTTTAATACAGTGAAAAAGTTGATAATGGCTACAGATACCGTCATTAATGGTTGTGACGTGGACCGCGAAGGATCTAATATCTTTTACAGTATTTTCAATCAAACCGGTGCAAAAAACAAGACGATTAAACGGCTTTGGATCAATTCACTTGAGGTCGATGAAGTACGGAAAGGCTTCAGTAATCTTCTTGATAATCAAAAAGACCTGCTCATGTACGAAGAAGCAAAGGCTCGTCAAATCAGTGACTGGCTTGTCGGAATGAACGGCTCACGTCTATACACACTGTTACTGCAAAAGCGTGGACTGCGAGATGTTTTTTCAATAGGACGCGTACAATCACCAACTGTTTACCTAATTTATCAAAGACAAAAAGATATTGATGATTTTGTTTCTGAACCTTTTTTCGAAATTGAGTCAACTTTTACAGCAGAACATGGGCAGTATAAAGGAAAAGCAAAAGCGAAAGATCAAAATAAAGATGTGATTGTTGCGCTTCTTAGAAAACATGAACTCAGTCCGAAATCACCAGGCATTGTTGCATCAGTGAAACATGTCGAAAAACGCACGCCACCTCCCCAACTTCATTCATTATCGACGTTGCAAGCAAAGGCAAATCGTTTGTGGAAAACAAGCCCTGCGAACGTTTTAAAAATTATGCAAGGGTTATACGAAAAGAAAATTGTCACCTATCCAAGAACCGATTCACGTCATATTACACCAAGCGAATTTTCTTATCTTGCGGGACAAGTTGAAGAGTATCAGAAAGTGATCAATCATCCTTTCACTGTTGCATCCCTTGCTCCGAAAAAGCGCTTTGTTGACAGTTCAAAAGTACAAGAACATTACGCAATCATTCCGACGAAGAAAATTCCTTCACAAGCAGTATTAGCCGGATTATCTACTGATGAACGGAACTTATACGAAGAAGTTGTTCGGACGACTCTTGCTATATTCCATACAGATTATCTATATACTGAAACAAAAGTAACGACTGATGTAAATGGACTCCCTTTTTTCACAACTGGGAAAACGGAACGTGACAAAGGTTGGAAAGCATTGTTTTCTCGCTCGGAAAAAGAATCTGAGAAAGACGACACAGCATTACCACCACTTCATCAAAATGAGCCGGTTCAAAGCAATATTGGTATTAAAGAAGGAAAAACAATGCCACCGAAACCGTATACGGAAGGCCAACTTATCGCGATGATGAAGACCGCAGGAAAACTTGTTGAGGATAAAGAAGAGACCGATATACTAAAAGAAATTGAAGGGCTCGGCACAGAGGCAACACGAAGTGGGATTATCGAAACAATTAAGAGACATGATTATATTCAAGTAAAGAAAAATATTGTTTCCATAACGGATAAAGGCCGAGTATTATGTCAGGCAATTGAGGGGAACCTTCTCGCGAGTCCTTCCATGACTGCTAAATGGGAGACATATTTGCGTAAGATTGGTACTGGAGAAGGAACACCAGAACATTTCCTTGGAAACATTTCAAAATTCATTTTCAAATTACTAGAAGATGTACCAAAACAACTTAACTCACAGAATATAGTTATGAACACTACAGCAACTCCGCGCCCTAAACGAGATGGCGATGTTGCTCCGTGTCCAAAATGCAAAAACGGCGTTATTGTTGATCGAAAAAAATTTTACGGATGCAGTGCCTACGCATCCGGTTGTAAGCAAACATTCCCATCTATTTTTTTAGAAAAGAAGCTTACAGCAAAACAGGTCGAACTTCTTTGTACGAATGGAAAAACAAATGTAATTAAAGGATTCACCTCAAATGCAGGCAAAAAATTTGATGCGAAACTAATACTAGTCAATGGTAAATTAGAATTCGAGTTTTAACTTTTTAAGAAATTTTCACTTCTATTTTGAATGATTTTATGTAAACGACTCATCCTATATCAAAGGAGATGAGAACGTTTTGCATAAAACATTTCTTGCACTTGGGATCATTATGACATCAAACTCTGTGCCAATAGATCTCCCGGCACTTGAACTTGCGCAATTAGAATTACCCGCCTATGCGAAATGGGGAAGACTAGCCGTGAAAGAAACACAATTGAAATATCCCCACGCAAACATTATTGATTACCTGCATGAAGGTAATGAAACAAAGGAGCACTCTGTTATTGAAAAGTTTAAACTTTGGTTAAAAGATGGTAATCATGAATTCGGTGTCTTTGTAAGAATCGAGTATTCCATTGAAACTGAAAAAGTGATGAACATTCAATTTACAGAAACGGTTAAGTAAGTTTTCAACATAGAGGTAATTCTTAGTACGCATCTCCTTCGAAACTCGATTACCTTTATTTCAACAAAAGAAGAGACTTAAACAATGCTTTTCATTGTTTAAGTCTCTTCTTTAATTTATTTTATTTGTTTCGTCAAAAATTCCATTTCCCAAGCAATATTTATATTGAAGGAATCTAAACGGGTCGAACAACAAATGTATCCATACTGTCATACGCACCATGACCATGACCTGAACATTGGTATTACTCTGCGCGAGGAAACTTTACGCTTAAAAACTTGCTGGAGTCATAGCCCAAAGCGATATAGATGGTTTATCAGTGTGATTCATGAAACGATGCGGGATTGTACTTTTATAATGTATACTATCACCTGTATGTAATAGGTATTCTTCTTCCCCTAAGATTACAGTAAGTTGTCCTTCAATCACAAACCCACACTCCTCTCCATGGTGTGTAATCTGCTTGCGGTCTTCCTGACCAGGATCTAACTCGATTAAGAGCATTTCAAGGTCTGTTTTAAGACTAGGTGTTAGTAACTGATACTTCACCTTTGAATTTGGCAGCATCATTGTTTTACGGTTTTCCTGACGAACAACCCTATTGGCTTCTTCTGTTTCCGCAAATAAAGAGGCAATCGTAATATTCAAACCTTGGCACAACTTGTACAATGTTGTCATTGTGGGATCAGACTTATTACGTTCAATTTGACTAATCATCCCAACACTTACTTCCGAGATGTTGGATATTTCTTGTAATGAGAGTTTTTTCTCTAAACGAATTTCCCGTAGTCTACTCCCTTCGAACATAAAGTTAACCTCCCTTTTATTTAGACAGTTGTGGTAACGAAGCAAATAATGTTTTTGTGTATTGTTCTTTAGGAAACTTAAATATTTGCTCAGTCTCGCCTTCTTCAACCATTTCACCATGAAATAAAACACCAATTCTATCACTCATATAACGAATAACAGACATATCATGCGAAATAAACAAGTATGTTAAATTTAGTTCTCTTTGTAACGTTTTAAGTAAATTTAAAATTTGTGCCTGAACTGATACATCAAGTGCTGATGTCGGTTCATCCAAAATAATAAACTCGGGATCAGTAATGATTGCTCTTGCAATCGCTATTCTCTGTCGTTGGCCTCCCGAAAACTCATGGGGATAACGTTCCAAATGATCCTCGTTCATACCTACTTGTCTCATTAAAGTAGCAAGATATTCCTTACTCATTTTTTCTTTACGTTGCTTAAATGGTAAAGCCCGTACTGGCTCCGTAACTATATTACGAATACTTAGACGTGAATCTAACGAGGATTGAGGATCTTGAAAAACAATTTGCATTTTCCCTGGGCTTGGCCTTATGAATTTATTTTTACTGTCCCAAAGATCTAAGCCTTCTAATTGAATGGAACCGCTTGTAGGATTTAGTAATCCAATGATCATATTGCCGATCGTACTTTTCCCAGATCCAGATTCACCTACTAACCCAAAGGTTGTTCCCTTTTCTATATGAATGGAAACGTTATTTACAGCCTTTAGACCATCAAATTGTTTGCATAGGTTCTTTATTGCGAGCATTTTTCCCAGCCTCCCAACAAGCAACATTATGTTCCGCGTTTAATTGGTTCATTTTTGGTGCAACGATACATTTGTCAGTTCGAATTGGACACCGGTCATAAAACACGCAGCCCTTTGGTCGATTTCGAGGGTTAAAGGATTCGCCTTGTAAGATCTTTAGTGGTTCATCCGCCGGCTTACCTTCTGGAAGTGATTCAATTAACCCTTTTGTATAAGGGTGCTCAGAATGATATAAAACTTCTTCTGTAGTACCTTTCTCTACAATCTTTCCACCATACATCACGTAAACACGATCACATATATTCGCAACTACACCGAGGTCATGTGTTATGAGCATAATACTCGTATCTTTTGTATTTGATAAATCTTTCATCATCTTTAAAATCTCCGCTTGAATGGTTACATCAAGTGCTGTGGTTGGTTCATCCGCAATGAGGAGTTCTGGCGGTGAAGACATTGCCAATGCAATGACAACCCTTTGCAACATCCCTCCGCTTAACTGAAAGGGATATTTATGATATACATCTTCCGGATTATAAATTTGAACATCCCTTAAAGCATCAATAGTCATTTCTTTGCTCTTCTTTTTGTTTAATTTTCGATGTTTTCTAATTACGTTTGAAACTTGTTTCCCTATTTTCATTGTTGGGTTAAGAGCCGCCATTGGTTCTTGAAATACCATGCCGATTTCTTTACCTCTTAAATAACCTAGCTCTTTTTCAGATAACGGTAGTAGGTTCTTTCCTTTATAAAGAATCTCTCCCTTTGTTACATTTGCATTTTTATCTAACAACCCCAGAATTGATAGGGCCGTTACCGACTTACCAGAACCCGATTCTCCCACAACTCCAACTATTTCGCCCTTATTTATTTCTATACTAACGTCCTCTAGTACATCGGTATTCCCATAGATACTTGAAAAAGAGACCGCCAGATTCTTTACTTGAAGAAGCATTTACAACCCCCCTTATTTTAATGATTTAGGATCTAAAAGGTCTCGAAAACCGTCACCGAGTAAATTAAAACTAACAGATGCTAAAAATATAGCGATTCCAGGAAAAGTTGCATACCACCATTGATCCAGGAAGTATTCCCATCCAGTATGTATCATGGAACCCCATTCAGGAGTTGGTGGTTGCGCACCTAGGCCCAAGAATCCTAAAGTTGCGATTAATAAAATAGCATCTCCTAAATCAAGTGTGACTTGAATTATGACTGGTGTAATGACATTCGGGATGATATGTCTCGAAATAATCCACATATCCGAAAGTCCAAATGTTTTTGCTGCTTTAACATATAATTTCTCTCTAACTACTAAGGTTTCACTTCTAGCTAAACGTACAAACACAGGAATTTTCACAATTGCTATAGCAAGCATCGCATTAAATAAGCTTGGCCCGAGTGCCGCTGTTAACGCCATTGCTAAAACTAGTGTAGGGAATGCAAGAATCACATCCATAATCCTCATAATTACTTGCCCTATTTTGCCTCCGACATAACCTGCGAATGCACCAATTACTGTACCAATAAGCCCCGCAATAACAACTACTGAGATACCCATACCAAGCGATAAACGCGCACCATAAGCTACTCTCGTCAGTAAATCCCTACCGACTTCATCTGTTCCAAACCAATGTGAAGCACTCGGTGGTTGTAAACGCTCTTTCATATTAATCATTTCAGGATTATAAGGTGTTATTATTGGAGCAAAAATAGCGAGGAAGATAAACATAACGAGCACACTTCCTCCAATTAAGGTCAATGGATTCTTACGAAAACGATACCAGTTTAACTTTAGCTGGGATGGTTGTTTTAAGACTACTGTTTGTGCTTCCACTAGTTACCCTCCTCACTCTCTAATTTGTGGATCTAGTACTAAGTACAAAAGATCAATGATCAAATTAATGATTACATAACCAATTGCAATGAAAATTGTAAAGCCCATTATTGCTGGAAAATCCAAATTACCAATAGAATCCACAACATATTTACCCATACCAGGCCAGTTAAATACGATTTCTGTAATTACCGCTCCACCCAATAATGCACCAAATGAAACACCGATTACTGTAATCGTTGGAATAAGTGAATTTCTCAAGGCATAACGAATGATTAGTGTCCAACTCGATAACCCGTTTGCTCTTGCTGTACGGATATAATCCTGATTTAAAACATCAATCATTGACGACCGAACTTGACGTGTAATCGTCGATAATTGCACATAGGATAAAATAACTGCCGGCAAAATCAGATGCCAGACAGCGCTTTTAAATGCTGCAAAGTTTCCAGACAACAGACTATCAATCGTATAAAGACCTGTTATTGTAGGCGGACGAGCCATAAGAAGGTCAAATCTTCCCGATGAAGGAAACCATCCCAGTTTTCCATAAAAAATTAAGATAACAATAAGCCCACTTAGAAAGACCGGTGTAGATACGCCCGAAATTGAAAATATTCTTCCAATGTAATCAATTTTAGTATTATTATAAACCGCAGTTAAAACACCAATGATTACTCCAAAAAAAATGGCGATTAAAAATGCAAAAACAACCAATTCCAAGGTAGCAGGAAAGTAGCTAAGAAGGTCATCCATCACTGGCTGTTGTGTGCGAATAGATGTACCAAAATCTCCTTTAAATAACCCCTTTACATAATTAAAGTACTGGGTGAATAGCGGATCATTTAACCCCATTTGCTCTCTAACCTTTTCGTATGTTTCTTGACTCGCACGTTGTCCAACAATCATTCGGGCTGCATCCCCCGGAATTATATTAGATATTGTAAAGGTAATTAAACTTACACCAAATACTACAAATATAAGCATGATCATTCTGTCTTTTATGACTTTTAACATAGCCTCGTCATCACCTTCTTAAAGTTTATTAGAGAGTGTATAATATTTAATTTAAATAATAGCAAATAGGAAGATCTTTTCTGTGAAGAATTGAGTCATCATAACCAATACTAGAAAAGAGAGCTTCCTATGATTTTTCAATACGAATCGTGCTCATATATATAGAGTACAAACTTTACTTTCTTTTATTTAGACATATCCTGTAAATTATAAATACCTTCCAACATCGGATTATAAATAAAACCCTTCACGTTGTCTCTCATTGGTAATACGAAGTCTTTTTGAGCAAGATAAATGTAAACTGCATCATCTACGATAATTTCTTGTGCTTTTTTATATAGGTTTTCCCTTTCTCCCTGGTCACTAATAGAAGCGGCTTCTTTAACTAACTTATCTACTTCCTCATTTTTATAGAAAGACCGGTTACCAGCAAGTCCCCAGTTATCTGAGTCAAACCAATAGTTCATGAACATAAATGGATCCCCATAGTCCGGGCTCCAAACTCCTAAAGACAAATCAAATTCTCCAGTGTCAATCTGTTCGCGCATTGTTGCATAGGCAACTTTATTAAGATTTAGTTTCACACCAATTTCAGCAAGATTACTTTGTAGCACAAGAGCCAACTCTTCCCAATATGGTTTGTTATCAGAGTATAAAAGATCTAATGTTACATCACCGACATTTGCCTTTTCAAGAAGAGCTTTCGCTGCATCTACATCATACTCATACATTTCAGCATCTGGGTTATGACCCCAAAGCCCTTCAGGTACAGGCCCTTTAAACTGCTTGCCGTAACCTTGCATGATTTCATCAATTACTGAGCCGTAGTCTACAGCATGGCTAATTGCTTTACGGAAATCTTTATTTTGCATTGCGTCGATACCTTTACCAATGTTCATATATACATAATCTACAAGTAAAGAAGGGGTATTTTCTACTTTAACTCCATCAACAGATCCTAATTTTTCAATTTGATCTGTTGGAATCCCTTCAACGATATCCACTTCCCCTTTTTCTAATCTCATTCGAGCTCCAGAAGTGTCCGAAGCTATTTGGAATATAACTGTTTTTAACTGTAACTCTGTATTACTTTCTGGATTTGCATTTAACTTATAATATTGTCCTTTTTCATATTCCTCTAATTGGTATGGCCCACTACCCATTGTATTTGCAGCCAAAAAGTTTTGTCCCAAATCCCCATCTTCCTCATGTTCCATTACTTTAGGGTTTACTATTGACCCATAATTCGCCGCAAGTGTTGATATGAATGGAGGGAATTCATTCTCAAGTTCAAATTCCACAGTATATGGATCAATAACACGGGTTTCCTTTATTATTTCATACAAACTGGAAGGCCCTTTTTCAATTTCCAACGTACGATCAAAAGTGAATTTAACTGCTTCCGCATCTACTTCTGATCCATCTGTAAACTTATGTCCTTCTTCTAAAGTAAATGTATACGTTAATCCATCATCTGAGATTTTCCAATCAGATGCTAATCCTGGTTTTACTGTAGTCTTTTCACCATCGTATTCAACAAGACGTTGATATGCAGGGTACGTTATTTTCCAAGAAGCATTATCCATAGATACTCCTGGATCGAGTGTCCCTGCTTCGGCCGGTATCGATACAATTAGTGTATCCTCTAAACCTGTCTTCTCATCTTTCGATTCTTTTGGCGCATCTGGTTTAGTTTCTGTTGATGAATCTGTATCCTTGTCCTGTGAACAGGCGCTAAGAATTAATATAAACACTAAAAACATCATCATGTATAAACGTTTTCCCATAATACTTTCATCCCCTTTTAATTTAATTGATGGATCTTTGTTAAAAATCGATAAAAATTCCAAAATGCTATTTTATTTATATCCTCAGTTGTAAAACCTCTACTCAATAGCTCTGTTAATAGATCTGGTAACTTCCCAACGTCTTCCAATCCTTTAGTCATATTTGATAAATCATCCCCTAGATCATAAGATTGAAGATAATCAACAAAATCCATACCTAAACCGACATAATCAATACCAACTAAATTTACTATATAACTTATATGATCTGCTACTTTACTCAGTGTCGGTTCTTTAGAATCAACAAATGAACCATAGGCATTAACCCCAATTAATCCACCAGTATTTGCAATCGCTTTTATTTGTTCGTCAGTCAAATTTCGTTTATGACTACAAAGTTCCTTTGCATTACTATGCGAAGCTAATATTGGTTGATTACTTATCTCTAAAACATCCCAGAATGATGTTTCATCTAAGTGAGAAACATCAATAATCCATTCGTGTTTCTGATGTTCTTCTACTACATACTTACCAAGTAAACTAAGTCCTGAATGATTATTTTCTGGATTGCCAGATCCTGTAGCAATGAAGTTTTTCTCATTCCAAGCAAAGATAGAATGCTTAATTGACTGTTGATTTAATTCATCGAATGCAAGCGTAAATTTTTCTACGTCACTGGTACCGGTCCATTCCTCTATGAATGTTAAACCTTCGATACCTAAATAAATAAAAAAGTCGTCTGCCTGATAGGCTGCTACTAAATCTTTAGGCGTAGTAATAACCTTGATTTTAGAACTCTCGCTTAAATCTTCTGTTACATATTTAAGGATTTCTAAAAAACGTTTTTTCTTATGATTTTTATATTTTGGTTCTACCCAAAAGACACCAATAATTCCAGCCACACTGCTCTTTTGTAATTTTGGTAAATGGATTCTTTCTATAACATTTTGTTCTCCCATTTCCCTTCGTAACGCAACGTCTGTAAAAATATCTGAGTGAAGATCAATAATTTTCAAATTTTAACTTCACCTCCGTTTTTAATATAGTGAAAATATTGCAATATAACAGAATAGTAGCACAATATTAGTTAGCAATCAATAGAGTTTTATTAATTACCCAACAAAAAGGCGTGATTAATCTTTAAATGAAAACGAGCCCGAACTACTAGACACTTTTTTAGAAGTGTCTAGTAGTTCGGGCTCGTTTCAAGATTTGATTATGTCAGAGCAATTACTTTGATTTCACCAAAATTTAAATCCTGTTTTATGCTTATTACTTTTTATTGTACTTTCCGTCTTTTTCAATTAAGAACGTAATAACCGCAAACAAGGCAAAGCTGATTAAGAGAATTGTTCCTCCAACGATATAAAGTATTAGTGACACTGTCGGATTCACATCAAATGGTTTCAAAAACTGAAGCCACATTCCTCCTGTAAGACCAATTGACCCGATGATCGCGGTCCATCCCTGAACTGCTACGAGCTTGATTGCCCGTACTTTGTAAATACGATAGAATACACCCCATGAAAACACAGACAACCAACCAACGAGTAGAATATGAGCATGAATTGGTTTAAATGCATATGAACCCGATCCCGCCATATGTGATCCCAAAACTGTTCCAAGTAAACCAAATAGTGCTGCTATACGAATGAGTCGAATACTCCATTTTTCTTGCATATTGAATTCCTCCTATGTTTTTAAGCTATATTCCTATTATATACGTTGATTATGAACAGAACATTAACTGGAGATTACATTGTAGGAAGTTTAACTACAAATGTTGTTCCAATTCCTTTGTTACTCACTACTTCAACCATACCGCCGTGAAGTCTTACCACTTGCTGAACAATCGATAAACCAAGGCCAGTTCCACCAATCTCCTGCGTTCTAGAGTCGTCAGCTCGGTAAAAACGATCAAAAACACGAGTAAGCTCTTTATCTTCTATACCAATACCATTATCCCTAAAGCTTATCACCGCATGGTCCTTTTCTTTCACAAGGTCAATATCAATTAACCCATCATTTTCTGTATACTTTAACGCATTGGAAAGTAGATTCTCCCAAACCTTTTCAAGAAATGCCGGATCACCTCTAAATTCGACCTCATCAATATCCATCGTTAAAGACATTCCCTTTTCCTCAAGCAACCATCTATTTCTACGAATAATTTCCTTCAGTTGAACATCCAAACGAAATAGCTTTACTTCTAAAGGAGCCGTCAACTGATCCAGTGACGTTAACAAAAGCAACTGCTTTGTTAATGATGATAATCGCTCTGTTTCATTCTGGATTACTTTTGCATAACTAGTTCGTTCTTGTTCTGCAAGATCGCTATTCATCAGTAGTTCTGCATACCCTTTAATATTAAGTAGTGGAGATTGGAAGTCATGCGATACATCACTTATAAATTCTTTACGGATTCGATCATTTTCATCAAGTTTATGTACCATAGTTTGAAAACTCTTAGCTAATTGACCGATTTCATCCCGCCTATTTATATCCAAGGTCCCAATAAATTGTTCATTACCAACCTCTTTTGCTGCTTTCGTCAGTTTTGTAATAGGCTCAATTAGTTTCTTCGCAAGAATTAACATAGAGAGTAAGCTAAAAACACCCATAACAAGTACCATTCCACCTAGAATATAATGTACTTCTGTAAAAAGCAATTTTACATCCGGACGTAAGAACAGTGCATAAGATTCTCCCTTATAATCAAAAGGAACACCCACCGTATTCGCTAATTCATCTGAAAAGAATCCTGTTACAAATGTTTCACCCGGCAACTCTTTCATCCCATGATAGCTGTTACCCTTAAGCACTTGATTTATCGAATCCTGCTTCAGGTTCTCAATACGAAACGATTTCCCATACATCGTGGACTCACTTTGTTCATTTACAACATATAGCTTATATCCTACAGATGATTGTGTTTCTAAATACTTTTTAAGATCTAACCCCTCGGTCGATTCGATATATGAAGCAATACTTTCTGCGATAAGCATATTCTTCTCATCATTTTGCCCTTTCAATTGCTGATGGTAATATGTATTCACAACAAGAAACGCTACAAGCGCACTCATAAACATAATGACAATCGTAAATCCAATAAACTTTCCATAAAGGGACCTCATATTGATGCGACCTCTAATTTGTAACCAACCCCTCGGACAGTTGCGATTGTCACCTCTCCAGTTAGGTTTTCCAATTTTCCCCGCACCCTTTTAATATGGACATTCAACGTTTGCTCATCGCCTTCATAATCATATCCCCATATACGTTCAATGAGCATATCCCTCGTGAAAACTGTATTCACCTTCGATGCCAGTACCGAAAGCAATTCAAATTCTTTTAAAGGTAGAAGAAGTACTTTCTTTCCAACAGATACCTCATAGCTTTGACGGTTAATCTTTAAAGGACCTGCTTGAATGAATACATCAACTGCTTTATCATATCTTCTTAGAATTGCATTGATTCGATAAAGTAATTCCTTTGGCTCAAATGGTTTAACAACGTAATCATCAGAACCTGCAAGAAACCCTTTTTCCTTATCCTCAAGCTCACCTTTCGCAGTTAATAATAGAACCGGAATATCTGCGTAGGCTCTAATCTTCCTAGTTAGAGTATAGCCATCCATACCCGGCATCATTACGTCCACAATCGCTAAATCAGGCAACTCTTCTTCCAAAAGTTCCATTGCTTGAAAACCATTAGTCGCCTTTTGTACTGTATAACCTGCTTGATTCAACTGAATGCTCACGAGTTCTAAAATATTCGGGTCATCGTCTACAACAAGTATCTTCATTATCGTTAACTCACCTTCCCATTCCACCTATATCGTATTATACATATTATCTATTCTGTATGTAATACATACTAAACTACAAGGATAACATCTTAGACTTAATACAATCACAGGTAACGTAATTGAACAGAGTTATCGAAAGTAATGACTTTTCCTGAAACTTAGACAATTGTTTAGGGAGGGATCACCAGTTGTGATTTTTCTTGAGCGGAGTGTTGTGAGGTTTAATGAAATTATATACTTAAATGCAACTCATGTTTGAATACAAAAAAAGCCACTACCATTAAAGGTAATGACTTCTTTAGTGCCTGGCAACGTCCTACTCTTGCAGGGGGGAACCCCCAACTACCATCGGCGCTGAAGAGCTTAACTACC
>NZ_JBHUGI010000020.1:0-565 GCF_042681925.1 Sporosarcina siberiensis | reverse complement strand
TCTGCTCGTAGACAAATTCCTTAGAAAGGAGGTGATCCAGCCGCACCTTCCGATACGGCTACCTTGTTACGACTTCACCCCAATCATCTGTCCCACCTTCGGCGGCTGGCTCCCACAAGGGGTTACCTCACCGACTTCGGGTGTTACAAACTCTCGTGGTGTGACGGGCGGTGTGTACAAGACCCGGGAACGTATTCACCGTGGCATGCTGATCCACGATTACTAGCGATTCCGGCTTCATGCAGGCGAGTTGCAGCCTGCAATCCGAACTGGGAACGGTTTTATCGGATTGGCTCCCCCTCGCGGGTTGGCAACCGTCTGTACCGTCCATTGTAGCACGTGTGTAGCCCAGGTCATAAGGGGCATGATGATTTGACGTCATCCCCACCTTCCTCCGATTTATCACCGGCAGTCACCTTAGAGTGCCCAACTGAATGGTGGCAACTAAGATCAAGGGTTGCGCTCGTTACGGGACTTAACCCAACATCTCACGACACGAGCTGACGACAACCATGCACCACCTGTCACCGCTGTCCCCGAAGGGAAAAGTGTATCTCTACACCGG
>NZ_JBHUGI010000019.1:0-934 GCF_042681925.1 Sporosarcina siberiensis | reverse complement strand
TATCTATGCTCGAGATGGTTGTAAATGGCGTCTCGACTCGCAAGGTTACCAATATTGTGGAACAGCTTTGTGGAGAAAGTATTTCTAAATCATTCGTTTCATCCTTAACTGCCAAGTTGGATCCAATCGTGAAAGAGTGGGCTGAGCGACCTTTAAATACAACTTATTATCCTTATCTTTTTTTGGATGCAATGTATATTAAAGTACGTGAACACCATCGTGTTGTATCGAAAGCAGTTTATATCGCGATTGCGATAAACGAGGCTGGATACAGGGAAATTCTAGGTATGAAAGTGGATCATAACGAGAGTTATGAAAGTTGGGCTAACTTCTTACAAAGCCTTATCTCTAGGGGCTTACAGTCCCCAAAACTGGTCACCTCGGATGCGCATAAAGGCTTGAAAAAAGCAATCCAAGAAAAGTTTTTAGGAACGGCTTGGCAACGTTGTACTGTTCATTTTAGAAGGAATATTGCAGATTGTTTTCCGAAAAAAGATTGTGATGAAGCTAGAAGTCTATTAAACAGTATTTTTGCTGCAGAAGATGTAGACACTATTCGCCGACTGAAAGATCTATTTTTCGATAAATATTCAGAGGAAAAGCGATTTGAAAAAGCACTAACCATACTAGATGACGGATTCGATGATGCGATACAAAACCTTAATTTCCCGTTAAGACATCGTAAATTTATTCGTTCTACAAATCATTTGGAACGTCTTAATCAAGAGGTGCGCCGACGTGAACAAGTTATCAGGATTTTCCCGAATACCCAATCGGCTTTTCGTTTAATTGGGGCAGTTTTAATGAGTTATACAAAGGGAAACAAAGGGTGGGAAAGAAATGTTTTCGGCCAATCTGCCGGTTCCCAAAAACAGCAGGACGCACAAGTATGACCAGTAGCGACTTGACATGGAGCCTCTGCGGGCATAATCAT
>NZ_JBHUGI010000017.1:0-726 GCF_042681925.1 Sporosarcina siberiensis | reverse complement strand
CTTTGGTATGTGAAGTCTAGACATTCGGAATATAGATCTCTGATCTATAAAATGAAGAGTATAAATATTCTTCGCTAACGACGTTTTGCGTTCAGTTTTGAAGGTTCATGGATAAACATAATGTTTACCAATATGAAACTTTTTTGAAATCCCGGAAGGGGCCTATAGCTCAGCTGGTTAGAGCGCACGCCTGATAAGCGTGAGGTCGGTGGTTCGAGTCCACTTAGGCCCACCATTAAATTCTGGGGCCTTAGCTCAGCTGGGAGAGCGCCTGCCTTGCACGCAGGAGGTCAGCGGTTCGATCCCGCTAGGCTCCACCAATATACTCTTTTTTGGGGTATTTTTGTTCATTGAAAACTGGATAAAACGACATTAATAAAAACAATCAAGAATCAATCATGTATATTATGCAAATAATGTACAGTACCTTTTTAAGAATCTGGATTTGCATCGCTGCAATGAACGATTCGCTAGAAATAATTTGGAGACACAAGCAGTGCTAGGAAGCAATCGAGTGACGGAAGGAGCGTACTTAGGTACGTGACTGACTAAACGAGTGAAGCTGACAACGCAATGCGCCGTGTATCGGAATTATTTGGTTAAGTTAGAAAGGGCGCATGGTGGATGCCTTGGCACTAGGAGCCTAAGAAGGACGGCACTAACACCGATATGCTCCGGGGAGCTGTAAGTAAGCTTTGATCCGGAGATTTCCGAATGGGGAAACCC
>NZ_JBHUGI010000016.1:0-20855 GCF_042681925.1 Sporosarcina siberiensis | reverse complement strand
CTATGCTGGCATTAATGAAGAATGCGAACATTCTTCAATGATGTCATGTCGAAGGATTGAATTTCAATCCTTCTGGTTGTTTCTGTTCTTCTGACGGAAATCAGTTTACTTGGAAACGTTTATACTCCCTACACCGAAGTGTATCGAGTTTAAAAATTCTATCGACGTTTTGCTGTTCAGTTTTCAAGGTTCATTTCATTAATTTGTTTTGTCGTTGCCGCAACAGCAACTTTATTAATATAACATAATCACTATTCAGAGTCAATCTTTTAATTATTTCTTTTTTAATTCTTTTATTCGGTGTCGACTCTGTTCTTGCGACAAACAATAGAATACCACGGAATCATTCTTAAAGTCAACACTTTATCTCCTGTTTTATAAAACTATTGCAAGAACGCATATAGAAGCTATACCTGGAATCCCTAGAAAGGCTATTAGAAGGCCAGAAGCGATGTTTATCGGTACATATACACCAAAGAATCCTGCTGCTATATTAATTGCAAATAACACTAGAAATGAAAATGCTATCCGAAACCAGTAGATCGGCAACTGCTCCAATAACTTTCTAACCTGCTTCTTATTCATTAACAATAACAGAAGTACGAACCCAACAAGAAGAATAACAATGACTGATTTCACGGGAAACGCCCCTTTTCAAAAGAATGTTTCATTATATGCGTTCCCGTGACAAATTATCAATCACTTCCAAGCCGTCTTTCCTTTGCTTCTTTAAATAAATAGAAGTATTTACTTTCAGTGATCTTTCGACGGACAATAACATCCTGATCATAGTCATTAAGATACTTTTCGATTTCTTTAGCTTGTTCCCAATCCTTTTTCGTTTCCAATATTAATGTTAAGAGTCGTTCATCATACTCTTTTTTCAGTTTTTGGTTTTTCCCAAACATAGCAATACCCCCTAAAGTTCTCTGCGACCTTCAAGTGCTTTCGATAGGGTAACTTCATCTGCATATTCAAGATCACCACCGACTGGTAGACCATGAGCAATTCTTGTCGTCATAATTCCAGACGGCCTTACGAGTCTAGAGATGTACATCGCGGTCGCCTCTCCTTCAATCGTCGGATTCGTCGCGAGGATTAATTCTTCAACCTCTTCATTTTGCAAACGTACTATTAGAGAGGAAACATTAATATCTTCTGGACCGATACCATCCATCGGTGAGATTGCACCGTGCAGCACATGATACAACCCCTTATAGTCCCTCATTTTCTCCAAGGCAATAACATCCTTAGGGTCTTGAACAACACAAATCAGAGAACCATCACGAGACTGATCTTGACATATATGGCAAGGATCGATATCCGTAATATGTCCGCAAGTCGAACAGAAACGGAGGTTTCGTTTGGCGTCTACAAGTGCTTTCGCAAACTCCATCACGCTATCTTCTTTCATACTAAGAACAAAAAACGCCAGTCGACCCGCTGTTTTTGGGCCGATTCCTGGCAACTTCATAAAACTATCTATTAGTTTCGATATGGGTTCAGGGTAATGCATATCAGTTCCTCCTAGAACATCCCAGGAAGGTTCAATCCTTTCGTGAATTGTCCCATCGTAGAGTTCGTTAGTTCCTCAGCTTTCTTCATTGCTTCATTAGTAGCGATAACAATAAGGTCCTGAAGAATTTCAACATCTTCTGGATCCACAATTGATGGATCGATAATTACTTCGACAACTTCTTTATCTCCCGAAACAACCACTTTCACCATACCGCCGCCAGCTGAAGCCTCTAGACGTTCTTCTCCTAGCTTCCCTTGTGCTTCTTCCATTTGCTTTTGCATTTTTTGCATTTGCTTCATCATACCTTGCATATTTCCTTTTCCACGCATGTTTGTTTCCTCCTCTTAGTTTTCAATCATTGAACACTTTAATGAAATCCTTGCCGAATCTTTTCTCCGCCTCAGTAACAAGCGGATCCATATTTTCTTGCTCTGCCTCTTGAACAAAAGAGTGCATTTCTTCAGCTGCCGCCTCTTCAATAGATATATCGGATTGCTCCGACTTCTTCGGAGACAGCTTATTATTCCGAATGAAATCTTCCCTGACTTTTAGCCAACCTTCTTCAGGAACATAAATCACTTCATATCCCTTACCAGTTCGAGAACTTAGTGCTTCCGAAAGGTCTGATCGAAGCGAAGTATTTGCGGAAGCCATAACACAATGGATTTCATATTTGAATTTTAACACAAAAGCATTGTCCGATGCTGCAACAGGCTCTGTTTCTTCAAGAAGTGCTGAATGAGACTTCTGCATTGTCTGCATCATCCCTGCCCACTCTTCTCTAATTGTTTGTATATCAGTCTTCGTTGCAGCTTTTAGTACTTCATTTATTTTACCTGTAGGAATACGGAACGATTGAGGCGACTTGGAAACATTCTTTTTAGGTTGTTGAGCGCCCACAACCGGTTGACCCGTATTTACTCCCGCGGCAATCAGTTTCCTTAACTCTTCAATCGTTTTTTCCAAGCCCATTACTTTTTCATAGAGTTCAGAATCAACTGCCTGTTTGTTTCCTTGTTGGACGGGACTAGAGCTGAAATTCACCATTTTCAGTAATGCTGATTCGATATATACTCTCGCATGATTTGAAAAACGCATTTCTTGCTGAGTCTTTGCGAGCACATCAATAAAAGAATAGAGAGTATCTGGATTAAATTCTTGAGCCAACAACTTGAAACGTTCTTCACCTGATATTATTTCGAGAAGATTATCCAGTTCTGGCGCGGTACGAAGGAGCAATAAATCCCGAAAGAACGTAATTAAATCCTCCGCTAACCTAGAGACGTCTTTACCTTCAATAATAAGTTGGTTTAGCAACGATAATATAGCGCCTGCATCCTTGACTTGTAAAGCCTTCGCCATTTGATAAAATATATCTTCACCGATTGAACCTGTTACTAGAAGCGCATCTTCAACCGTTAGTTCATTCCCACTAAACGAAACAACTTGGTCAAGCATACTAAGGGCATCACGCATTCCACCTGACGCCGCTTGAGCAATTACTTTCAAAGTTCCTTCATCTGACTGAATACTTGCGTCAGCCAGAATGACTTTCATTCGCTCAGTAATATCAAATGGGGACAAAGGTTTGAAATCAAAACGTTGGCACCTGGAAATTATTGTGAGCGGTAATTTATGAGGTTCAGTTGTAGCGAGAATGAAAACAACATGAGATGGGGGTTCCTCAAGCGTTTTCAGTAGTGCATTAAAAGCAGAGTTTGACAACATATGAACTTCATCAATAATATAGATTTTAAATCGTGAGCTCGATGGTGCAAATCGAACCTTCTCAATAATTTCTCGCATTTCTTCAACACGCGAGTTAGATGCTGCATCAAACTCAATGACATCTGTATTCGAACCATCGGTAATGCTTAGACACGTCGAACAATCATTACATGGTTCTTTTGCAGGGCCGTTCTCACAGTTTAATGCTTTCGCAAATATTTTAGCAGCACTCGTCTTTCCAGTCCCTCTCGGACCAGAGAACAAGTATGCATGTGTTGTCTTATTATGTAGGAGGGCATTTTGTAGCGTCTGTTTCACATGCTGCTGACCAGACATCTCAACAAATGATTGAGGTCGATAGACACGGTAAAAAGCTTGATACACCAACAGTTTCCTCTCCTTCTACCGCAATGCGTTAATGATTCATATTATAGCACAAATTGTTTTCTAAAACCTTTTACTCTATTCCAATTTCACCTTATATACGTACATTTTGATTCGCAATCATAGCTTGTCATATAAGCACCTATGACAAACACCGATGAATGATATATGTAGTTAAAAAAACTCGCCCAAGGTAATGGACGAGTCGAGTGGTATATGTAATGCCGTGCACCTTCCTCTGACAGCCAAACATAAGCGTTACTCCTGTCGCCAGCTCAGTCTAGGCGATCCTACGGCACATGAGAAATTCCACTTAATGCTGCTTCCTTCCGGACCTGACATAGTTCATGGGTTCCCATTGCGCAGGACCCAAACGTCAACACTACGTGCAAGAGGCAGACCCTACATGTGGACAGCCTCGGGAAGGGATTCAGTCTTGCTAGAGCGGATTGCAAGTTACAGGGCTCCGCTATCTCCCCACCTAGCACGGCATTTCTAAGTATACATATCATAACGATAAAAATCAAATGAAATATAAATCTTTCTTATATTAATAAAACTGTTGACATACCTTTTAAAACATGATAAATTATTAATTGTTGTCACGGAGGAATACCCAAGCCTGGCTGAAGGGATCGGTCTTGAAAACCGACAGGGGTGTCAAAACCCGCGGGGGTTCGAATCCCTCTTCCTCCTCCATATTTTCAACTTAGCGCATAAGCTTGGAGATTGAATTCATTACTTAGTAACGAATTCATCTAAACACAACCAAATCATAAACTTCTAAGGTCGCCATAATGGCGGTCTTTTTTATTGACCTATTTCAGGCTATCATAACCCTACTCTCATAAAACTCTCAAACAAAAAAGCAGCCGAACTCATTGATTGAGCCCAGCTGCTTTATTAATTCTTATTCACTTTATCATCGAACCTGTAGCGGATGGTTGAACAGCGATGCAGTCATAATAAGAAAACAGTGCCGCCAACTTCTCAGCAACCTCATCTTCTAACCCCGCCTCTACTGCAACAAAAAGGGATGGTCCTGCGCCACTAATCGTCATACCATATGCCCCTAACTCCTTACAAGCCAATCGAATCGCATCAAATTCTGGAAATAAACGCTTTCGGTACGGTTCGTGGAAGCCATCTTTCTCCATCATCTTTCCAACCATAACCCAGTCATTCTGAACAATCGCCGCAGCCAGGACACAACCTGCTGCGCTACTGCGAATGGCCTCTTTATGGGAAAGTTGTTCAGGAAGAAGTCCTCTCGACTCTTCAGTCGGAAGTGCATTTGGCGGAACTAGAACAACTACACCAACATTAAGGTCTTTCACATGTGTAAAATCTATGTTTTCACCATCATAGTAGGAGATAACGGCTCCACCCAGAAGGGCAGCTGAGACATTGTCAGCATGACCTTCTAGCTGACTTCCCAATTTCACCTTTTCATGATCAGATAAATTGAGAGTAAGCACATGATTAACGATTTCGATACCTGCCGCAATTGCTGAAGCACTACTTCCGAAACCTTTTCCTAAGGGAATGTCTGACGTTATAACAAGTTTTAAAATTGGAGAAGTTTCAGCATATTGCTTCGCAACGTTTAAAATCGTTGTAACAATTAAGTTTTCTTCACCATTTGTTAATCCATCAAAACCATCATCTACATAACGAACTTCCCATACTTTCGACGCGGTGACTTCCACAGTCATATAAAGACCAAGCGCAAGACCAACGCTATCAAAACCAGGGCCAAGGTTTGCAGTAGACGCTGGAACGACCACCGAAAATCCTGGTACATTCATCACTTAGTCCCCGCTTTCAACTCACTCAGTAATTGGTCAAACTCTTCACGCGACATTAACGACTTTTCTTTATTAACCTCAATTGCTGTATCAGGATCTTTTAGTCCGTTACCCGTTAGAACTGCAACAACGACCGAGCCTTTCTTAAGTTGTCCGTTCTCTACTTGTTTTTTCACTCCTGCAATCGATGCACATGAACCTGGTTCTGCAAAGATTCCTTCAGCAGAAGCAATTAAGCTATATGCCTCTAGAATTTCTTCATCTGTTGCAGCAAGAATCGTTCCATTAGATTCAGCGAGGGCATTTTTGGCAAGTTCCCAACTTGCAGGATTACCAATACGTATTGCCGTAGCAACCGTCTCAGGATTGTCAAAAATACGATCATATACGATTGGAGCCGCACCATCTGCTTGTACACCTAGAAGTTCTGGAAGAGCCGTACCTTTTTTATCTGCATACTCTTTAAAACCTTTCCAAGCTGCAGAAATATTGCCCGCATTACCGACAGGAAGTGCGAATATATCTGGTACTTTACCGAGCTGGTCAATTGTTTCAAACGCAATCGTTTTTTGTCCTTCAAGACGATATGGATTCACCGAGTTTACAAGTGCGATGTCTCCTTCTCCTGCTTCACGAACCATTCGTAGTGCTTCGTCAAAATTCCCTTCAATTTCAAGAATTTCTGCACCATACATTTTAGCCTGCGCCAATTTCCCGAGGGCAATTCGCCCTTCCGGAATAACTACGATTGTACGCATACCTGCACGTGCTCCGTATGCAGCTGCGGATGCAGATGTATTTCCTGTTGAAGCGCAAATGAGAACCTTTTTACCTTCTTCTTTTGCTTTCGCTACCGCCATAACCATTCCACGATCTTTAAATGAACCCGTAGGATTGGCTCCTTCAACTTTTACGTAAAGTTCAATTCCCCATTCCTTTGATAGATTTTCCAAATAAATGAGAGGAGTGTTTCCCTCATGTAATGTAAGCATAGGTGTCTTGTCTGTTACTGGTAGCATATCTTTATAGTTTTCTAATAATCCATTCCATCTCATTGTCATTATTCCCCTTCCACCCGATAATGGCTTAACACACTAATTACATCGGGGGTATTATTAAGTTCTTGTAATACATCTAGATGTTGTTGTCGAGACATGCGATGAGTAATAAACACCAGCTCAGCATTTTCCACTTGATCATTAGATGGATGCTGAACAACAGATGCCAAACTCACTGCATGTTTGCTGTAAATTGCCGCTAAGTTGGACAAAACGCCAATCTTATCTTTCACTAAAATACGGTGGAAATAACTCGCAAATCGATCACAGTCTTCTTTTAATTTTCGTTCGTGTTGAGATGCATGAAGTCTTTTTCCGTTCACTCCTAATAGCAAATTACGACATGCCGCAATAACATCTGCTGTAATAGAAGTTGCAGTAGGTAAAGAACCAGCACCAGGTCCATAAAACATTGTCTCTCCAACCGCATCACCATAAATATACACTGCGTTATATTCATTGTTTACAGTTGCCAGGGGATGTGAGTCCGGGAACAGAACAGGCTCAACAGAAACCGCAATGCCGCCTTCATCCATTTCGGCAGAACCGACCATTTTCACTGTATAGCCTAAACCTGCAGCAAGTTCCAAGTCTCCGTCTTTAATGTCCTTCATCCCTCGAACAAATACATCATCAAGCTTTACTTCCATTGAAAACGCAAGTGATGCTAAAATAACCATTTTCCGAGCAGCATCAATGCCGTCCACGTCAGATGAAGGATCTGCTTCCGCAAAACCAAGTTCTGTTGCTTCTGCTAAGGCATCTTCATAAGACATCTTTTCATATTTCATTTTTGTTAAAATAAAGTTTGTTGTCCCATTAATAATTCCCGTTAGGGCAGTAATACGATCGGATGCAAGTCCATCCTCCATAGTACGAATAAGAGGGATACCGCCACCAACACTCGCTTCATAAAATAAATCACATTTATTCTCATCTGCAAGTCTCAGTAGATCATGCCCACTTTCAGCCATGACGTCTTTGTTTGCTGTTACAACACCCTTCCCAGCATTAAGAGATAGCTCGATTGCTTCTTTCCCTTCTGTAATACCACCCATTACCTCGACTATTAAATCAATTGTTGGATCGTTTAGTATTTCATCCAAACTCGTCGTGAATACCTCAGGATCTAATATGGTATCTCTTTTTTTAGATTTATCTTTTATTAACACTTTTTTGATAGACACAGGAACTCCAAGTTTATGTTGTAAATCAATTCTATGATCATTCAAAATTTTTGCTACTCCACTACCAACAACACCAAAACCTAATAATCCAATATTAATTTCATTTTTCAATTGACGATTCTCCTCACTGTATGTACACTATAAAAATACAATTGCTCTATCCATAAACACATTATAGGGATATTCATTAACAATAACAACCCTCTACTTCAGATGAAACAAAGAATACTAATTTAAAAGATAGGAATTGATAAAAATGAAAGTATCAAAATTCGGAGGAACATCCGTTGCCTCTGCCGAACAAATTAGAAAAGTTGCTGCAATAGTTTCATCTGACCCTTCAAGAAAAATTATTGTCGTTTCAGCACCAGGTAAACGATTTTCTGAAGATGAAAAAGTAACAGACCTGCTTATTCGTCTAGCCGACGCAACTCTTAACAACGAAGATTACGAGGCAGAACTAAAAGAAGTGGTTAGTCGATACGAGCAAATTGCCACTGAACTCGGACTTTCCGATGAAATTACACAATCCATCGAAAATGATTTACGCGGTCGTTTGGCAGCCGGCTATAGCGATCAGAGTCTGTTCATAGACTCCATAAAAGCGTCTGGTGAAGATAATAATGCAAAACTAATTGCTGCCTATTTTACGCATATCGGTATGCCTGCGCAATACATGTGTCCCAAAAAAGCGGGTCTCCTTGTCAATGATCGCCCCGAACGCGTCCGCGCGCTAACAGAAGGATACAATAAATTAGCACAATTACGTGAAGTACCTGGTATCATTGTCTTTCCTGGATTTTTCGGATTCACAAAAGACGGAACACTTCGAACATTTAACCGAGGCGGATCAGATATTACGGGTTCAATCGTTGCTGCAGCAGTAGATGCTGAGTTATATGAAAACTTTACAGATGTTGACTCTGTTTTTGCAGCAAACCCGAACATCGTCGATAATCCAATGGCAATCAAAGAGTTAACGTACCGAGAAATGCGTGAGCTGGCATATGCAGGATTCTCTGTATTCCACGACGAGGCACTTATGCCTGCATTTCTAAAGTCGATTCCAGTTTGTATTAAAAATACAAACAATCCTAGTGCGCCTGGAACATTTATCGTAAAAGACCGAGACCATTCAAATCGACCTGTGATTGGAATAGCTTCAGATAGTGGATTCTCTACGCTCTTCGTAGACAAGTATTTAATGAACCAAGAAATTGGATTCGGGCGTAAGCTTTTGCAAATATTAGAAGACGAAGAGATTCCTTTTGAACATACACCTTCAGGTATTGATAATATATCCGTCATTATCCGAAGTAAATTTTTAAATGAAGAAAACAGCGAACGCATCGTTCGTCGTGTAAAAGAAGAATTAGAAGCAGATGAAGTCCGTCTCCGGACGACTGATTATTCAATGGTTGTTCTTGTTGGCGAAGGGATGAGGTTCACAACAGGTCTTGCTGCACGTGCCGCCACTGCGATAGCCGAATCAGGCGCCAACATCCAAATGATTAACCAAGGTTCTTCGGAAGTAAGTCTGGTTTTTGGTATTGATAAAAAAGATGAAAAGATCGCATTAAAATCCCTTTATAAAGAGTTCTTTTCACTCATAATGATTTGAAAGTAGGACATCATCCACCAAATGGGATGATGTCCTTTTTTAATACTTCTAACAGTAGCGAAGAATTGCTTTTGTGAACTAATTATTCAGCACATCGCCAATCTTTTCCAGGATGGATTCAACATCATTCGGATTATTGACAAGATCGTATTCCGTAATATTCAATCTCAGTACAGGACATGCATCAAAGGAGTCAATCCATTCTTCGTATCGACCGTATACCTCTTCCCAATAAGTAATTGGTGTTTGTTGTTCCATAGAGCGTCCGCGCTCATGAATTCTTGAAATAATACCATCTAACGGTCCATCTAAATAAATGAGTACGCTGGGACTCGGAAAATAAGGAGTTAAAACCATCGCTTCGAATAAATGAATGTATGTATTGTAATCTACTAGATCCATTGTGCCTTCTTCCATATGCATTCGTGCAAAGATACCCGTATCCTCATAAATGGATCGGTCTTGTATAAATCCCCCACCATCTTCAAAAATTCTCTTTTGTTCTTTAAACCGTTCTGCCAGAAAGTATATTTGCAAATGGAAACTCCATTTCTTAAAGTCGTCATAGAACTTCTCCAAATAAGGATTCTCTTCTACATTTTCAAAAGATGTTTTGAAATCCAATGCTTCCGCAAGTGTCTTTGTCATCGTTGACTTGCCAACACCAACAGTGCCTGCAATTGTGATTACAGCGTCTTCTGGTATTCCATATTTTTCTCGCAAGTTCATTTCAAGGTCGCTCCCTTTTTTATCGTCGCATTGACTTCTCGCAATATAAATTGCATATCTATGTCGTTTTGAACAAAGTCATAATCGTCTCCGTTAAAACGGAGAACCGGAATTTCGGGATGCTCCTTTTCGAACTGTTCCATAAAAACATGATAATCATCTGAAAGTTGTTGGATATATGTAGGATCCATATTCTTTTCAAATTCTCGACCGCGAAGTGCAATACGGTTCATAAGTGTTTCTTGACTTGCGTGTAAATAGACAACAATATTAGGTACCGGCATATCCTTTATTAATATCTTATAAATTGCTTCATACTTTTCATATTCGGTTGAACTAAGTGTTCGCTTCGCAAAAATCAGGTTTTTGAATATATGGTAATCTGCGACAACAGGTTTTCCTTGAACACTGTTTTCTTTTTTTAAATCACTGAGTTGTTTGTAGCGATTACATAAAAAAAACATCTCTGTTTGGAAACTCCATTCTTCAATATCCTTGTAAAACTTATTTAAAAATGGATTTTCATCAACAATCTCTTTCAGTTGATGGAAGTTCTGTGATTCCGCAATTGCTTGGGAAAGCGACGTTTTACCAACGCCAATAGGGCCTTCAATTGTTATAAACGGAATTTTCATCAGAAATCCCCTTTCATTTCATAATTATATCGTGCACTTTATATTATCATACAGAGTAAAAATAATGTCTCACGAAGTCGAATATTCGTTTTTTTCCACGTGGAACAATTAGAATGATAACGAAGGATGTAAAATGAGAGCACATCTATAACTGTATCCGCGTTTACACCCCGATTTTATTTACGAAGAATAAAGTACATTCTTCTTTAAAGGAGCGATTCGTATGAACTTGTTTGAAAAAGATGAACACTATATGCAAATGGCACTTGATGAAGCACAGAAGGCCGCAGACTTGGGTGAAGTACCGATTGGCGCGATTATCGTCTACAAAGACGAAGTAATTGCACGTGCACATAACTTACGTGAAACAACCCAAAATGCTGTTACCCACGCCGAGCTATCCGCAATACAAATTGCATGCCAAGCACTTGGCAGCTGGCGTCTTGAAGAAACAACACTCTATGTCACACTTGAGCCATGTCCGATGTGTGCAGGTGCTATCTTGCAATCACGTATTCCCCGCGTTGTTTACGGCGCACGTGATTTAAAAGCGGGTTGCGTCGATTCTCTCTACAGATTACTGAATGACCCTCGGTTTAACCATGAGTGTGATGTAATAGAAGGCGTGCTTGCGGAAGAATGCGGTGGAATACTTACAACATTTTTCAAAGAAATTCGTGAACGAATCAAGCAGCGAAAAAAAGAGGCTGTACCCAAAGTCGATTGACTTAGGTACATGCCTCTTTTTATTTACTAATCCGCTCTTTCCCACCCATATAAGGTCTAAGAACTTCCGGAATGACAACAGAACCGTCTTGATCCTGATAATTTTCCAAAATCGCTGCAACAGTACGCCCAATTGCTAGGCCACTTCCGTTCAGTGTATGAACGTACTCTAGTTTTCCTCCTGCTTCACGGCGGAAACGTATATGTGCCCGACGCGCTTGGAAATCTTCAAAGTTTGAACAAGAAGAAATTTCTCGATACTGGTTTTGCGTTGGAATCCAAACTTCAATATCGTATTTCTTTGCCGCTGTAAATCCTAAATCAGCAGTACACATTTTCAGAACACGGTATGGAAGATTTAGTAACTGTAAAACCTTCTCCGCATGTCCTGTTAACTTTTCAAGCTCATCGTATGAATCTTCTGGTTTCACAAAACGAACAAGCTCCACTTTGTTAAACTGATGTTGACGTATTAACCCGCGAGTATCACGACCGGCAGAACCCGCTTCAGAGCGAAAGTTCGTGCTGTAAGCAGTGAACGCAGTTGGGAGCTGCTTACCATCCAAGATTTCATCACGATAAAAGTTTGTAACAGGTACTTCAGATGTCGGGATTAGGAAATAGTCTTCTTCTTCAATTAAAAATGCATCTTCTTCAAATTTTGGAAGCTGCCCTGTTCCCGTTAAGCTTGTACGATTCACCATATAAGGAGGTAGTATTTCTTCGTAACCATGCTCCTCAATATGCAAGTCCAGCATAAAGTTAATTAAAGCACGCTCGAGACGAGCACCAAGTCCACGGTAAAATACAAAACGGCTACCAGTTACTTTTGCTGCACGTTCAAAATCTAGGATATTAAGATTTGTTCCAATATCCCAATGCGCTTGTGCTTCAAAGCCAAATTCGCGGATAGTACCCCATGTTCGAATTTCAACATTGTCGTCTTCACTATCTCCAACAGGTACACTTTCATGTGGAATATTTGGGATTCGCATCATAATGTACGTAAGCTTTTCTTCAACTTCATTAAGCTCTAAATCTAAACGCTTAATGTCTTCCCCAACTTCACGCATACGTGCAATTACATCATCTGCGTTTTCTTTATTTCGCTTCATTTCTGCAACTCTCTGAGATACTTCATTTCTTTCTGCTTTCAATACTTCCACTTGTGCAATCAATTCTCTACGTTTGTCATCGTATTTACCGAAGTTATCAAGAACCGATAAATCTTCTCCACGTTTTGAAAGCTTTTCTTTTACTTCATCGAAATTGGCGCGAACTTTTCTAATATCAAGCATCTGCAATTCCCCCTTATATTTTTAAACGATAATAGATAGTAAACGACAAAAATAGCCCTCAACCCTAATAAAAGGGACGAGAGCTACCCGCGTTGCCACCCTGATTGACCGGATTACGAACATAAAGATATCCAGATCCTCTTTAATTGAAATAACGGTTCAATATGCCGGCTTAGGTCTACTAACTGTTCAACCTAGCTACTCAAGGATGGATTCGCAAGTGTTTTTATCGGCTCGCACTACCCGCCGACTCTCTTCAAAAAAACAGGTTTGCTACTACTTCCTATCATCGTCTCAACTTTGAAATTACAATCATTTTACTACAAAACTGACTTTTTGGCAAATTATCACTCATATCTTACATACCCTAGGAATTCTTTTTCAATTTGTTCCCCAAGTTGAAAAACTGCGTCTTCATTACCATTCTTACACATCAATTGTATTCCTATCGGCATTCCTGAATTGTCCTTCCCGACAGGAACCGTTAAAGATGGGAGTCCCCAAACATTAGCATATGATATATAAGGTAAATACTGTCGAAACGTCTTTCTTATGGAGAATATTTCTTTAAAAACACCCCCATGTTTCGGAGCTGTTGAGTGATATACGGGTGAAATAAGAATTTTATCATGTAAATACTTACTTACATCTTTATCACCACTCGCTATAATTTCTGTAATTTCATTAATACGCTGGTCACTTGGTTTAAATAATGACGCACCAATCAATGCCCATGATAAATAATGATGCAGATCTGATTTACCTCTTACTTTTTCATTTATAAAAGATCGAATGGGCCGAATGGGTTTGTCTCCGTATGCCAACTCCTTTTGTTTTTTCGCACTATCAATTGACATGATTTCTTGCCAAAGTTGGGTAGTTTCCTTAAATAACGGAGGAATACTCCTATCCGTTTCAAAATGGTCCTTAACATACGAAAAAACTGAATCTACAAGTGCTTCAGTTTCTGCAGATAGTGGATAATCCATTTTCGGTAATACACTTACTGAGTAATTAGACAGGTTTTGATCCGGTGCAGGTGTGTTGGCTATAATGTTGTAAATGTATTTTGCATCTTCTACTGTTTTTGTTATAGGACCGATGCCGAGCATTCTTTTTTCCAACTCATTATTTTCTACAGGAAAACTCCCAGTAGATGAAACTTGTCCTCTTCCTGATTTAAAACCGACCACACCATTAAAATGGCTTGGAAACCGGATCGATCCACCAATATCTGAACCTACTCCAGCCGTGGCACCTCCTACTGCAATTAAGACCCCTTCACCCCCACTTGAACCACCAGCTGTGCAAGTTACATCCCAAGGATTGTTTGTACGCCCATATATCTTATTGTCTGTTTCCTGGCAAAAGCAGAGTGCCGGTGTATTTGTTTTTCCAAGAATGATTGCCCCTTCATCTTTCAACTTTTGAACAACGTCCGAATCCGTAGTTTGTATAAGTCCTTTTCGATTTAACAGGCCACCTGTAGTCTGCATTCCTATAACATCAAAAGACTCTTTCATACTCATCGGAACACCGAATAATTTACCTTTCCCTTTGTTTTCCTTGAGCAATTGGTCCGCTTCCGAGGCTTCATTTAACGCCGCCTCAAATCGATTTTCTACTAAGAAATTCAAAACCGGATTTATTTTATTAATTTGTTCAATATAAATTTCTGTTGCCCTATATGACGTAATCTGTTTGTGTGCAATCATTTTAGCTAATGTGTTTGCATCCATATCAAGGACTTTCTGCTCTTCTGTCAAGGTCGTACTCTCTGTCATCGTATTCATGTCACTCACCCCCCGTTTTCTGAATATTTAATCCCCTCTCACTATTATTATGTATGGATGCTCTTTATGCAAGACAGCCCAAAAATAAAAGTCGTACGTTCTACACAATGAAGTGTTGAACGTACGACTTGATTAGCTATTTAATATGTTTTATTACCAACCGCGTTCTTGCATACGCTCCCCAGCAGGCAGAGTTGATATTTCGATGCCCTTCATAGGAGTACCGATGTCTTTCGATAAATTGGCGAGAAGCACATAGTCTTGATAATTTGCAGTCGCTTGAACGATGGCGCGTGCAAATTTCTCTGGGTTTTCAGATTTAAATATACCAGATCCAACGAATACACCATCCGCGCCAAGTTCCATCATGAGTGCAGCATCTGCTGGAGTTGCAACGCCACCTGCTGCATAATTCGTTACCGGTAGACGACCCTTCTTTTTTATAGCCAGAAGGATTTCATAAGGTGCACCTAAATTACGGGCTTCCGTCATAATTTCATCTTCATTCATATGAATAATTCTATTCACCTGAGCATTCACCATGCGGAGGTGACGTACCGCTTCTACAATATTCCCCGTCCCTGGTTCCCCTTTTGTCCGAAGCATTTTCGCACCTTCACCAAGCCTTCGCGCGGCTTCCCCGAGATTACGGGCACCGCAGACAAACGGTATTTTATAATCGCTTTTCAATAAATGATATTCTTCATCCGCAGGAGTCAGTACTTCGCTTTCATCTATATAGTCGACACCCATCGACTCCAGAATTCGCGCTTCAGAAATATGTCCAATTCGTACTTTTGCCATTACAGGAATCGAAACTGCATTTTGTACTTCAGTAATAATACGCGGATCTGCCATTCGTGCAACACCACCTGCAGCCCGTATATCCGATGGAACACGTTCGAGTGCCATTACTGCAACCGCACCTGCCGCTTCTGCAATTTTTGCCTGTTCTGCATTGATGACATCCATAATGACGCCGCCATATATCATATTCATATTTTTCTTCCCCCTTTTCTATTTCTTTAGTATACTAATATTTGACCCTTATGAAATAACCAGTTCCGATAAACATGTAGGGGTCAGAGGGAGGTATTCCAGTGGAAATGTTATTAATTGAACTTAAAAAAGATGGGGATACTCCATTATACGAACAAATATATGAGCAAATTCGGATTGACATTTCCGATGGTAAGTTACCGGTAGGAATGAAACTACCTTCTAAACGAAAACTGGGTGAGTTTCTTAATGTTAGTCAAACAACAATAGAGCTCGCTTACGGTCAATTAATTGCTGAAGGTTTCATTTCATCCGTTCCGCGCAAAGGTTTTTATGTGCAAGAAATTGAAGAACTTGCATACGTCCAGCACATTCAAATAACGGATAGGATAGATGTTCAAAAACAAAACACTTTCACATTAGACTTTTCTACAGGTCACATTGACACGAATTCATTCCCGTTCACACAATGGAGAAAATATGCGAAAGAAGTCATTGATGAGTCATCAAAAGAACTGTTGCTCCTTGGCGATTCGCACGGCGACATAGAACTTAGGCAAGAAATCTCACGTTATTTATATTATTCTCGTGGTGTGGACTGTTCCCCAGAACAGATTATTGTCGGCTCGGGAACAGAACAACTAATGCCTTTAGTCATTCGTATTTTAGGAACGAAAGCAACGTACGCCATCGAAAACCCTGGTTATCCGTTAACGCATCATGTGTTTTACCATAACAATCGAGAAGCAATTCCGATTCGAGTAGATGTTGAAGGAATAGACGTCCAGTCCCTCCAACAGTCTGAAGCAACTGTCGCTTATGTAACACCTTCTCACCAGTTCCCGACCGGGACTGTGCTCTCAGCAGCCCGTAGAACAGCATTGTTAAACTGGGCATCCTCTGATGACGAACACTTCATTATTGAAGATGATTACGATAGTGAATTTCGATATACTGGACGTCCCATTCCAGCATTGCAAGGTATGGATAAGGGGGATAGCGTAATTTATTTGAGTACTTTTTCAAAATCACTAATGCCTTCGCTCCGTATTGCTTATATGGTATTGCCTAACGTCTTACTCAGTCGTTATAAGAATGCTTTTATTCATTATTCCTCAACAGTTCCAAGACTTGATCAACATATTTTGGCACGCTTTATGGCAGATGGACATTTTTCGCGTCACTTGAATCGTATGCGTAAAATATACAAGCGAAAACTTCAAACCTTAACAGAAGCTCTTAAGCCCTATTCACCAAATGTTTCATTTTCGGGGGATGAAGCCGGTATGCATATCATTATTACAGTACATACCGACCAAAGTGAAGATTCGCTTATAGATGTTGCTCAAAAAGCGGGCATTCGACTCAACAGTTTAAATAGTTATAGTACAGGACTAGTAAGTAAGGAACCGAGCTTTTTGATAGGATTCGGCGGCCTTTCAGTCGATTCAATCGAAGAAGCTATCGATCGTCTGATGACAGTTTGGAATATAAAAAAGTGCAGCAAGACTATATAAAGTCCGCTGCACTTAACCTTATTTAAATATACCTTTAACAAAGTCTGTCGCGCTTGTCCAAATACCCGCAAAGAAATCACCAATTGCACGCATTGTTAATGAGAACCAACCTGCCTTTTCAACCTCAGAAGTAGTTACAACATCTACTGACAAATTATCTGAGTCAATAAAGCCGTAATCCGTCCCTTCTTTTTTCACAAGTTCCACATGACCAACAACTGCATCTTTCTCAAATGGTGCTTGAAGAGCATCTTTCTTCAATTTCGATTCATCAATCGTTAATTTAGGTTCATAGAGCTCTTTTTCACTTGTTTTCACCATCATGCGAATTGGGTCTTTCACAGCAATTCCTACAGAACTTTCTTTCCCTTTAATTACTGCTAGTTCCTTTTGGTCTTTAAACTCATATCCTGCCGGGACAAATTCCTCAACAGAGAATTGGTTGAAACCATAATCGAATAGAGCGCGAGTTGCATCAAAACGTGCTTTATAAGATCCGACGCCCTGTGCATCTACAGCCTTCATCACAACCGCGATAACTCTTTTATCGCCACGTTTTGCAGTCCCAGTGAAACAATGTCCTGCAAAATCTGTTGTCCCCGTTTTTAAACCATCAATGCCTTCATATTCATAAACAAAACCAGGCAACATAAAGTTCCAATTATCCATTTTAATCGCGTCTGATGTTCCTTCGCGGAAAATCTTTGTATTTATACTTGTTGTGTCAAGTACTTCAGGAAAGTCTTTCAGTAAATGGTACGCAAGCTTCGCGACCGACTTTGCCGGCATGACATTTTCATCGTCAACACCTGTCCCAGCTGGATGCATACCTTGAAGATAGCTATTATTTAAACCTGTCGAGTTTACCAATTTATAATCTGTCAATCCAAGTTCTTTCGCTTTTGAATTCATAAGCTTTAAAAACTCAGTTTCTGTGCCCGCAATCGTTTCAGCAATAGCAATTGTTGAAGCATTCGCGGAATATATTGCCACAGATTCATACAGTTCACGAATAGTATATGTACCGTCTCTTCTTAAAGGAACGTTACTTAAACGACGATCTTGTGAAACAGCATATGTGTAATCATTAACCTTGTATTCCTGATCCCAGCTAATTTTACCTTCTTGAATTGCTTCAAAAAGAATATACTCTGTCAACATCTTCGTCATACTTGCTATACCGAGTGGTGTATCGGCATTTTCTTCATATAATATTTTCCCACTATCCGCATCGATTAAAATAGCACCGTCAACATGGATGCCTAATCTTTCTTCAGCATGCGTTGAATGTGTACCAATCGTCACTAAGAGCAAAAGCGGTATTGCAATCATTGCTACATATTTTCTAAATTTATGCTTCACCATACTACCTCCGATATTACTATTTCATTCAAATCATTTTACCATATTTAATCTACTCCGTGGTACTCAAAGAAAAAAAGCGCCTTTCCGCTCATATCTAGACGCAGAAAAGGCACTGAAGTTCCTTAATAAAAAAGAATGTTTTCTATTCTTTAAAAGTCTTTATAGTATCCACTTTTTTATAAATTCAATTATGATATTGAGTAGTTTGGTGCCTCTTTTGTAATTTGTACTTGATGTGGATGACTTTCACGCAGTCCAGCACCAGTCATACGTACAAATTGTGCTTTTTCACGTAATTCCTCAAGATCTCCCGTTCCACAATACCCCATACCCGCTCGAATACCACCAATTAGTTGGTGAATTGTATCTGAAAGGGAACCTTTATATGGAAGTCGTCCTTCAATTCCTTCAGGTACAAGCTTTTTCTCATCATCTTGGAAATAACGATCTTTAGAACCACGCTCCATTGCAGCAATAGAGCCCATTCCACGATAAACTTTGAAACGGCGTCCTTGGAAAATCTCAGTTTCTCCAGGACTCTCTGTTGTCCCTGCAAGAAGACTTCCCAACATAACAACATGTCCACCCGAAGCTAATGCTTTAACGATATCTCCAGAGTACTTTATTCCACCATCGGCGATAATTGTTTTACCGTGTTTTCTAGCTTCAGTTGCACATTCATAAATTGCAGTTATTTGCGGTACACCAACACCCGCAACAACCCGTGTTGTACAAATTGAACCTGGACCAATACCTACTTTAACAACGTCTGCACCTGCTTCATAAAGTGCACGTGCTCCTTCTGCCGTTGCAATATTACCAGCAATGATATCAAGTTTCGGATAAGCCATTCTAATTTGAGCAACTGTATCAAGAACACCCTTTGAATGACCATGGGCAGTATCGATAACAATAACATCGACTTCTGCTTTCACAAGCTTCTCAACACGTACCATTGTATCTGAAGTTACACCAATTGCTGCACCGACTAGTAGACGGCCGTGATTGTCTTTTGCAGCATTCGGAAATTCAATTACTTTTTCAATATCTTTTATTGTGATTAAACCTTTCAAAATTCCGTTGTCATCAACAATAGGTAACTTTTCTATTTTATACTGTTGCAATATTTTCTCTGCATCTGCAAGCATTGTTCCAACTGGTGCTGTAACAAGATTTTCCTTTGTCATTACATCATCAATTAATAGCGAGTAATCTTGGATAAAACGCATATCACGATTCGTGATAATACCTACAAGCTTTAGTTCTTCTGAGTTATTGACAATTGGAACACCTGAAATACGATACCGTCCCATCAAATGTTCAGCATCAAAGACCTGATGTTCAGGCGTTAGATAAAATGGATTTGTAATTACCCCATTTTCAGAACGTTTAACTGTCACAACTTGTTCGGCTTGTTCTTCTATACTCATATTTTTATGAATAATTCCAAGTCCACCTTGACGAGCCATAGCAATCGCCATTTTAGATTCCGTTACTGTATCCATACCTGCACTAATGATCGGTATGCTCAACTTGATATTATCCGTCAAACTAACCTTAAGAGACACGTCCTTTGGTAATACATCCGAAGGTCCGGGTATTAGTAATACATCATCGAACGTTAGGCCTTCACGCGCAAACTTTGTTTCCCACATTATATATATACCTCCTAGGTTCATTTGAATATTATTAAAATGGTATCAGCGTCGCTTCCGGCTGTCAAGGAAGCTCTAATTAATAAGTATATTCCCACTATTCATTATAGATCTTTTTCAATCGAAGTCTTCCTTTTAAGTGATGTGGTTTGCTGGAAAATCCTTTCGATCAATAAGAAACTTTGTGAAAAACGATTCGTTCTGTTCAGCAAACTTTCCCCTAACTTTTTAAATTGATTTTCAAAAAACTGTACTTATTCGCGGTATTTACGATCAAAAGTGCCTTTCTTATATATTTACCCATTGACTAAATTTCGATACTCTTTATTTTCATTGTAAAATCA
Source organism: Sporosarcina siberiensis (assembly GCF_042681925.1). Taxonomy (NCBI): domain Bacteria; kingdom Bacillati; phylum Bacillota; class Bacilli; order Caryophanales; family Caryophanaceae; genus Sporosarcina; species Sporosarcina siberiensis. Next base: position 489 of record NZ_JBHUGI010000016.1, on the reverse strand, counting down.
TAAAGTGTTTCAAAAGAATAATCCTTCCACCTTTTATCTTGAACAGCAGACTGAAATAAGCATAATTAAAGAGGACGGTATTTTCACATTGTCTTTTTGAAGTTATAAAGTCCATCTCACAACTCAAATTTACTCCACGATAATAGAAGTTGTTCAGATTTATCTTAGGTAAAGTAATTCATATATGTATAAAAAAAAGTTATTACCATTAAAGGTAATAACTTTTTTGGGTGCCTGGCAACGTCCTACTCTTGCAGGGGGGAACCCCCAACTACCATCGGCGCTGAAGAGCTTAACTACCGTGTTCGAGATGGGAACGGGTGTGACCTCTTCGCTATTGCCACCAGACTCTTTTGAGTTTTTAAGAAGAATAATCTTCGTTCACTCAAAACTGGATAAAACGGACATTTTTTTGGAAGAATCGTTAGATTCTTCCGACGAATCGAGGTCAATCATACCTCTTCATTAGCGAAGAATAAAGTACATTCT